>JAATGK010000406.1 GCA_015654715.1 Alphaproteobacteria bacterium | reverse complement strand
TCGCGTGTTCGGCACCACTTTGCCGGGCAGTGCCACCGAACCGTTGACCGGGCAAATGTTGGGTGCGGCGGGCGCCGGGGAGGCGGCGTTCACCATTATGGCACTGCAAGCGGGGCATCTGCCGGGCAATAGGTGGGACGGGGAACGCGATCCGGAAATGCCGCCGATCCGACTCGTTGCTCCGGCTGGCGAGGCCAGCGACAGCCGCACGGCGATGAGTTGCTCCTATGCTTTTGGCGGCAATAATATCGCGCTTCTTCTGGAGGTGTCGCGATGAGCGTGCCCGATCTCGACCACCTGCTCATGCATCGTCCGCCGATGCGGCTGCTGGATCGGGCGATATCGATCAGCGAGCATGAAGCGGTGGCGGAGCTGACGGTGCGCGAGGACATCCCGTTCATCGCGCCGGGGCGCGGACTGCCGGCCTATGCCGGGCTCGAATTGATGGCACAGTCCATCGGCCTGATCGACGGGTTCAAATGCTATTGCGAAGGTCTGCCGCCCAAGATCGGGTTTCTGCTCGGTTGTCGCCGTTACACCACCGCGTGCGATACGTTCGCCATCGGGTCTCGCCTGATCGTCACGGTACAGATGGTTTTTAACGGCGGTGAGATGTACTCTTTCGAATGCCGCATCGCCGATCCGGAGGGGCGCGAATTGGCGAAGGCCTCCCTCAACGTTTTTGCACCGCGCGATCCGCCGACGTTTCTCAAGGATGGAACCACATGAGCGATCGCACGGCGCGGCCGGTACTGGTGACCGGTGCCAGCAAGGGGATCGGCAAGGCCATCGCGCTGCGCCTGGGGGCGGCAGGCTATCCCGTCACGGTGCATTACGGCCGCGATCAGGCCGCGGCTGAGGCGGTCGCCGGCAAAATCCGCAGCCACGGCGGGGTGGCGGGCGTTGTCGGCTTCGACATCGCCGACCGGCAAGCCGCGCAGGCGGCGCTGAAGAAATTGTGCGGGACGTCGGGCGCCTTCTGGGGGGTGGTACAAAATGCCGGAATTGCCCGCGACAATGCCTTTCCGGCGCTGTCGGACGAAGACTGGGATTCCGTCATCCATACGAATGTTGACGGTTTCTACAATGTGCTAAAGCCGTTGGTGATGCCTATGATTCGCCTGCGGGATGGCGGACGCATCGTAGCTTTGTCGTCGCTCTCCGGCATCATCGGCAATCGCGGCCAAGTCAATTACAGCGCCTCTAAGGCGGCGATCATAGGCGCCTGCAAGGCATTGGCGGTAGAACTCGCCAAGCGGGAAATTACGGTGAATTGCGTGGCCCCCGGCATCATCGAAACGCAGATGACCGAGGATTTGCCGCTTGATCAGATAACCGCCATGGTGCCGATGCGCCGCGTCGGAAAGCCGCACGAAGTCGCCGCCCTGGTGGAATTTCTTTTCTCCGACGATGCCTCATACATTACGCGGCAGGTGATATCGGTAAATGGGGGCTTGTGCTGATGCGCCGTGTTGTCGTGACGGGGATGGGCGGATTGACCGCGCTCGGTGGGGCGTGGTCTGACATCCGAAAGCGGATGGAAGCGGGCGAGACCGGCACGCGCTACATGACCGAATGGGAGCGTCTGGTCGATCTCAACACCAGGGTCGCCGGCGCCATCGATTGGTTCGACCACACCTCCGTCTATCCGCGCAAGAAGACCCGTTCGATGGGCCGCGTCGCGGTGCTGTCGCTGCAAGCGGCGGAGAAGGCGCTCGGACAAGCCGGGCTGATCGACGATCCGGTGCTGCAATCGGGGCGCGCCGGCGTGTCGTGCGGGTCCTCCTTCGGGGCGACCGAGCCGGTCATCGATTTTGCGCACTTCATGGAAACCGGCAAGGCCGGCAACCTGAATGCGACGAGCTACATCCGCATGATGAGCCACACCGCGCCGGTCAATATCGCGATCGCGTTCGGCATGACGGGGCGGGTGATCACGACCTCCTCGGCGTGCACCTCGGGCTCGGCCGGCATCGGCTACGCCTATGAGACCGTGAAAGATGGCCGTGCCGACATCATGGTTGCCGGCGGCGCCGAGCAGCTTTGCCCGACCATGGCGGTGGTGTTCGACACCCTGTTTGCGACTTCGACGCGCAACGACGAACCGAAAACGGCGTCACGCCCGTTCGACAAGAGCCGTGATGGCCTCGTTATCGGCGAAGGCGCGGCCATGCTGGTGCTGGAAGAGTACGAACACGCCAAGGCGCGCGGCGCCGCGCCGCTGGCCGAAATCGTCGGCTTCGGCGCCAACAGCGACGGCGCCCACATCACCGAACCGCGCGCGGAAACGCAGGCGATCGTTATGCGTTTGGCGCTCAAGGATGCGGGGATCGCGCCGGACAATATCGGTTTCATCAGCGGCCACGGCACGGCGACCGACAAGGGCGATGTGTCCGAGACCATCGCCTCGCACGACGTTTTCGGCAGCAAGGTTCCGATCAATTCGCTGAAAGGCCATTTCGGCCACACACTGGGCGCCTGCGGCGCCATTGAGGCGTGGCTGTCGATTGCCATGATGCGCGACAAGTGGTTCCCGGCGACCGCCAATCTCGCGGACGTCGATCCCCGCTGCGCCGAACTCGACTACATCATGGGCGAGGGCCGTACGCTCGATATCGAGCACGTCGTCTCGAACAATTTCGCGTTCGGCGGCCTCAACACGTCGCTGATCTTCCGCGCGATCTAATTTTCGGCCGATTGAATGGCGATCTCGTAGCCGAACGCCAGGTTCTTCAGCACAGCGGTGCGGTTCCATTCCTGGCCGGGTCCGTAGGACACGGTGATGAGATCGTGTCCGCCGCGCGAAATCCTTCGCACGCCGTCCTTGGTGGCGACCTGCACGGACGGATCGTTGATCGCGGCGGCGACGATTTTGTCGGGCCAATAGGCGATCACGAAAGCGGCGAGGATGTCGGCCGGGCGGAACACCGGCGGCAGCCAGTCGGCCTTTTCAAAACGCGGTACATTGTCCTTCCATGACACCGTCAGGGCGCGGCGGCCGAAGCCGTCCATGGCGACGAGATCGAGCCGGTCGGTACCGATCGCGATCTGCATGTCGAGGGCATAGGACTGGCCGTGAAACGTGGCGACGATCGATTGGGCAAGGTCGACGCTGCGGCCTGCGGCCGACGGCGGGGGAATGGTCAGGATCACCTTGGGCGCGATGATCGCCTGGTTGTCGCCAAGCCCCGGCGGCGGTTTCGGTACGCCGGCGCAGCCCATCAGGACCAGCGCGAGTACGATCGCGGCAAGATGCTTCATCGCGGCCTCCGTGTGGCGGAATCACCGGCAGCCGGTGCGAACAGCCAAGCGATGAAAATGCCGATCAGCATGGTCATGCCGAACGCGTGCACCGCGAAGACGCGGCTGAATGCCAGCATGCCGAAGGCGAGAATGGTGCCCGCCGCGGCCAGCGCGATCGCCAGCGTGGTGACCGGTTTGCGCGAGCCGCCGGTTTCGGCACAGAACACCGAGTAGTCGACGCCGACCGACAACACCAATACGAGCGCCATGGCGTTGAAGAAGGTGAAGGGGATGCCGACGAGCGCCCCGATCAGCGGCGCCAGCACGACGGCCAGAAGCGACGGCGCCAGAACGCGCAAGCCGCGGAATATTCCATAGCGGAACGCCAGCAGCGGGAACATCAGTACCACCGATAATGCCAGAAGCGCGATGGCATAGCGGCGATATTTGCCGAACAGCGACGAGCAGTCGTCGGCAAGGCTAACGAAGCGGATCGCGGAATCGCCGGCCGTTGCGGCCTGTACCGCGCTCGCGTTGCGAACGTCTTCGAGCAGGAGCACATGTGCGGCTTCACCCGCGCCCGACACGTCGAGCAGCTTGACAAGCGCGAACGGTCCGGCATCGGGAAGTTTGTCCGGCGTCAGGAATTGGTCCGGGAACGGATAATCCGGCGTGCCGCCAAAGCCGATGTCCGCGAGATAGCCGGTAAGGTGGGGCGCCAGCAGCCGGTCACGGACGAGCGCGCGGTTTTCCTTTTGGCGCGCGATGGAGGGCACGAATTGCGTGATCGCGGTGAAATCGCCGATGGCGCCGCTGTGTTTCAAACCGCTGAGCCGGACTTGCAGCCGTTCCTCCTTTTGCAGCAATTTTTCCTGGTTCGCGGCGCGGATCAGCAGGAACTGCGTGCCGGCAGGGGTGCCGGTCAGGCGTGCGAAGTCGGTCTCTTGCTGCTTGAGTTCCGGCGACAGCGATTGGAAATGGTGCACGTCGTCGTCGACGTGCAGCCGCGTGATCCCGCCGACGGCGGCCGCGCCGAGCCCGAGGATGAGGATCACCCGCAGGATCCGCAATGGCCGCGATTCCCACAACCGCCAATGCGCGGCGGCGATCCGGACGAAGCGATTGCCGGGCTCAGACGGGCGATGCCGGTCGAACAACGGGTAGCACAGCATCACCGTGAAGCACGACACGGACAGACCGATGACCGAGAAGGTCGCGACCTGCTTGAGCCCCGGGAACGGCGCCAACAGCAGGGTGCAATAGCCGATCAGCGTCGTAGCCAGTCCGATCGCCAGACCGGGCAGCACGCGTCGCAGCCGGGTCTCGGAATCGGGCGCGTCGGGATCAAAATATTCGCAGAAATATTGCAGGCTATAGTCGACGGAAATGCCGATCAGGCTGACGCCGAAGAGCAGCGACAGCACATGCACCTGGCCGAAAATGATCAGGGTGCCGAGGAAGGCGCAAAGAATGCCCGATCCGATGGCGAACACGTCGAGCATGATCGGCCGGATGCCTCCGAACACGATGAGGATAAGCGCCAAGGTGCCGACCAGCGAGGCGATGCCGATCATCGATGTCTCGTCGAGGGCTTCCTGGGCGGCGTCGTGGGCATAGAACACCGCGCCGGTGCGGATGACAGTGAGATCGGGCGTTGCCGCCTTCAGGCGCGCTTCGGCGTCCGCCACCACCTTGTGGAAGGTCTTCTGGAAATCGAGGGCGTAAGGCGCGCCGCTGAGATCGCCGCTGACCAGGACATACGTGACGCCGCCATTCCGCGCCGTCAGCAAGTCGCCATCCACGGCCAGCTTGATCTGCGACGCGGGCAGGCTCAGCATGTAGCTGGGCAGGAGAAAGAAGGGATCGCGTGCCATCAGCCGGGAATCCGCCATCCCGCCGACGCCATAGAGAGACGACAGGGCGCGGTCTTTCAGACTGTAGCCGTGACCGGCCTCCAAAGTGGTGCGGTCGGCGTCTGACAGAAGCCCCGCCCGATAGGGAAAATAGGCAGCGCCCATCTTGTGCTGGGCATCCTGGTCGACGGTCGAGTTGAAGGCCGTGACGGTTCCCGACTGCTTCAAATCGGCGACCAGCGCGCGCGCCGCGGCGGCGGCTTTTTCCGGGGAATGGCTACCGACCAGGAAGCCGAACCGGCGCGACAGCGAATCGGCCAGCCGGTCGCTGGCGAGCTGCACCGAGGCGTCGTGTTCCTGGCGCGGCAACAGGGCGAGGATGTTGCTTTCGAGCGGTACGCCGGCAGCAAGGCGCACGCCAAGATATGCGACGGCAGCGAGGATAGCCAAAATCCAGACGATGGCCCCCAGGCGTCGCATCATTTTGCGGCGGCTTTCAATTGTGCCGCCTCTTCCGGCGAGAGATCGGCTTTGCTCGCTTTGTGGTCGGAGAAGGCGATGCGGTCGACGTCGCCGCCGGCGCGCTCCACTTCGACGCTATCGACATAGCGCGAGCCTTTCAGGACCAGACCCTTCACCTGTGACATCGCTTGGCTGTTCGGATTCAGCGGCTTGAGTTCGATCCGCCAGCCGTCTTCGTTGCCCGATTGGGTCACGGCGAAGGTCTGTTGCAAGGGGCCGGTGTTGCCCGAAAGAGCGGCGCTGAGCACACCATAAAGCTGGGCCAACCCCGGCAGCTTGGACGCCGAAAGCCGCATGGCTTCGCGGCCGTTGGCCAATTGCAGGATGCCGCCGCCGGTGATGATGGCGGTGCTGTTGAACGGTTTTTCGTTGTGCCAGATCAGCCCGCGGCCGGGGGACAAAACAAACGAGCCTTCACTCTTCAGCGGTTTGGTGAAACCGGCGAGATGGCGCATCTGGACAAAATGGCCGCGCAGGACTTCTCCGGCGACCACGGTTTGCGGCGCGACCGGAGCGGCGATCGCGGCACGGTCGGACAGAATCGTCAGTGCGCCGAGGGCTGCCGCCATGACGGGAACGATGTACCGGTGGATACGCACGTTACCTCTCGAAATGCGCGCTCTCGCTCCTACACTATGGGGAGTCCACCATTCCGGCGAAAGCCCTTGCTGTCACAGAGCGTTTATTGGGACAGGAACCAACCGGCCTAAAGTCGATAAATCCGCGAGCATTACCGCCGGATACTATACGACGTTACGATATAATTGTGGTTAATCTCGCGCGCCGACGATCGATTGCGGCGTTGGTCAGAGCTTCACGCCGATCAGGATGCCGAGGTCGTTCATGCCCTCGTTGCGCTTGCCGAGCCCTGCGTTGGAGATGTGGTTCAGGCTGGCGGCGATCGACCAGCGCTCGTTGAAGCGATAGCCCAGCGCCAGACCCGGGCGGAACAGGAACGAGCCGCCGTGCGACTTCCATCGCGACTCCAGCGGCGTGCCGACCACGTCGTGTTTGCCGTCCTGCCAGACGCCGCCGATGGTGCCCTCGAGGAAGAAGGAGTCTTTGTTCGAGAAGGTACCGTGGAGGAAGTCGAGTTGCTTGTCGATGCCGAGGTAGACCTGACTGGTCTGGCCGGCGCTGTTCCATGCGCCGCCGAAAACGATCCGCGGCGAACCGATGATCCACAGCAGCGTGACTGGCCGCGTCAGCGCTTCCATCGCGTAGTCGACGCCTTCTTCCTTGTGATTGCCGATGATGCCGGTGTCGTGTTGGTAGAGGCCGAGCCGCACCTCATCGAAGGCAGAGCCTTGGGCGCAAGCGACCGACGACAGCAAGCAAACGGCAGCAATTATGCCGGCGCAAGACGATCGATGCATGGCAGCCCCCAAAAGCCCTAGAATAGGTAGGACGATAGACGATCTGGGTACGGTCCGACAGTGCTACACCCGTTGCAAGCGATAAATATTCGGACAGTGGGTGTGGTGATTTGGCTCATAATAATTCGCGCGCCGTCAGCCAATCAAATTGGGCACACATGAGTCGCGCTGTTTCCCGGGCCGTGCGCTGGCATCCGCAAGGATATGGTCAAAAAGGACGGCGTTACTGACGATCAGCTACCAACCTTCCGTAAATACGGCGGTGGCGTGATCGTATCGAACCTGTATGAGACGATCGTACAAAGGAAGGCTAAACTACCCCCGCCCATGAATCTCGTAGAGAGGCGGAATCGAGCAGCCCACGGTGACCCTTTCGACATTATGCCTTGCGTTGGATTGATCAAAATCGTGCGCGATCTCATCGAATATGTCTATCGGCATTTCATTGCGGAGCACCGCCAATATGCTGCTCTTGGGCAGCGAAGAGCTGCGCTATTGCTGCTGTTTCATTTTTCGAGTTCGCCATGTCGATCATTCAGCGGATTCACTACCAGCGAGTTCAACGGCAAAGTCTTGTATGCCATCCAATCCCCCGACGCGTTCGCATCCCGTTATCAAAATACGCTCGGAGGTTGAGTCGCAACACGGAGCTATTGCGACTACGCGAAAGATACCTTTGGATAAGCGATGAAGTTCTCCCACTGTGCAGCGCTCCGCCGCTAGGATCGATCATGTCCCATTAACCGTGGAATAGCCTGTGCAGTGAGCGCGTCCAAGGCGCCGAACATTCGCTACAAGTGACGATAGGCGGTGTTGGAGGGGCCGGATGCGACCTCTGGAACTACGCGTGTAATCTGACGAGGCAGAGGTGCTCTCGCGAAGTGTCCCGAAGGTTCGGTGACGAACATTTTCAGAACGAAACTGTAAAACTCAATGTAAAACCGATGGGGCTATTTCAGCTAAGCCTTCGAACGGGCAATGGGAATCGAACCCACGTATGCAGCTCGGGAACTTGTTGTCCATCAATATTGGTCGCCCCTCACACAGGGGTGCGGATCGAAACCGGAAAACTGGGCACGTAGCCTCAGCGAAGCAGTCTAGTCTGCGCAAGAAACGATATTGCCCGAGACTCTGACCAAAACCCTTGAAGCGTGTTTGGAGCCGTCCGCTACGACGCTTGGTGCTATCGTTAGCAGCTCAATTTCTGGCCCCACTATTTTTGAACAAATCGCGCCCACACAACACGGATTAAAAGTGGGACCAAAAGTGGGGCCTGCGAGAAACGTTAATAAAAAATTATTGTCATATCAAAGTGTTATGCGAATATCTGGCGGATGGGGAGGGATTCGAACCCCCGGACCCGGTGAAGGGTCGTCGGTTTTCAAGACCGATGCATTAAACCGCTCTGCCACCCATCCGTCGCCAGACCAGATAACCGGGCCGGCGATGTCGTGCAAGGCGAGCACAATAGCCTGAAATCGCAAGGAAAGTTGAAACGGCCTTGCAATCGGCCTTCCGTATCGCGGCGCCATCCTTTAGTTATAGCTGCAACCATTGGGGCTGATTCCGCAAAGATGCGTGGATTACCGGGAAAGGCCTGTGCCGGACTGTTGCTTGCCGCCTTCGTGGCAGGCTGCGCGACATCGACGCCCGAACCGACCAAGGCCACCTTGCCGCCCAATTCCGGGGTGTACCGGGTCGGACAACCCTATCAGGTCGGCGGCACTTGGTATTATCCGCGCGAGCAGCCCGATTACGACGAAACCGGCATCGCCTCGTGGTATGGGCCCGGCTTCTACGGCAACCCGACCGCCGACGGCGAGTTGTTCACCTCCACGGATCTGACGGCGGCGCACAAGACCTTGCCGCTGCCGGTCAATGTCCGCGTCACCAATCTCGATAACGGGCAATCGCTGGTCGTGCGCGTCAACGATCGCGGACCGTTCGCGCAAGGGCGTGTCATCGATGTGTCGGAGCAGGCCGCACGCCTGCTAGGCGTCTACGAAAAGGGAACCGCGCGGGTGCGAGTGCAGTACGTCG
>JAATGK010000026.1 GCA_015654715.1 Alphaproteobacteria bacterium | reverse complement strand
GCCGACATAAAGCGGGTTGTTCTTCTGACGGCGGCAGAGAATCTGGATCGTGCGCTCGACCTCGGCATCACGGCCGATGAGCGGATCGATGCGGCCCTGCCGGGCCTTTTCGTTGAGGTTGACGCAGTAGCTCTCGAGCGCTCCGCCGCCCTTTTGCGCCGGACGATCGGCCTCCTCTTCCTCTTCGGCGCCGCGCACGGATTTCTGCTGGCTCATGCCGGGACGCTTGGCGATGCCGTGGCTGATGTAGCTCACCGCATCGAGCCGCGTCATGTTCTGTTCTTGAAGGAAATAGACGGCATGGCTTTCGCGCTCGGTGAACAGGGCGACCAGCACGTTGGCGCCGGTGACCTCTTCGCGGCCGGAATTCTGGACATGGAGAACGGCGCGCTGCACCACACGCTGAAAACCGGTGGTCGGCTTGGCGTCCTCGCCGTCTTCGATCACCAGCGTGAGCAACTCGTCGTCGACGTAGCGCAGCAGCGAACCGCGCAGCGCCTCGACATCGACGTTGCAGGCCTTCATCACCTGCGCCGCGTCGGCGTCGTCGGTGAGAGCCAGTAGCAGATGTTCGAGCGTTGCGTATTCGTGATGGCGATCGGAAGCGAGTTTGATCGCGCGATGCAATGCTTGTTCGAGACTGCGGGAGAGTGATGGCAACTGCTATTCCTTTTCCATCGTGCACTGCAAAGGATGCTCGTGGCGGCGAGCGAATTCAATCACCTGCGCGACTTTTGTTTCGGCCACCTCGAATGTGAAGACGCCGCAAACACCGACTCCGTGACGGTGAACGTGCAACATGATCTGCACTGCTTCTTCGCGATTTTTGTTGAAGATATGCTCGAGAATGTGAACGACGAATTCCATCGGCGTGTAGTCGTCGTTAAGCAGCAGAACCTTATAGAGCGACGGCTTCTTGGTCTTTGGACGCGTTTTGGAAACGACGCCGGTTCCAGGTCCGGTGCCGTCCCCATTGTTGTTCTGATCGTCGCGTCCGTCCTTCATGCAAGCCGCTCTAGTTGCAACTTGATTATATTGGAATTAACCAGCGATTTCGCAACTAGTCTCTCGCCGGAGAGTTTACGTGACGGTGGAGATTTTACAGGGCTGCGATGCATTAGCCGCCCGCGATGCTACCGCCGACGCGAGCATCAAAACGCCGGTTGGCGCGCGTGGCAATAGCGGTAAACCGCATATCCCTATGCCACCGCGGCGCCCGTCCGAAAAAGCGACCGGACCGGCTGGAGCAGTGCGTCAGCGACTCATTGTGCACCGCAGCATTGTGGTTATGCAATGCCGGATCGATGTGGGCGGCGACTGCCCCTTCCGCTGCCATTCGCCACACATCACCCATTTGAGAAAAATCGCTTAAAGCCCGGGAACCAAATGCCAAAATCACTAACTTGACTTGCGGAAGGGGCAACTATTTGGTCCTATTGTTGCAAGTAAGGGACCCCAGAGGTTTTTGGGACTGAGTATGGTTGAGCAAACGCGTAGCCGGAGGAGCGTCGGACTAATGGGGGTCCTGGCGCTGGTAACCTCTTTGGCGATCGCTTTCACCACCCCCGCCGATGCGCGCCATCGTCGAGCTGCCGCGGTGCATCCGTATGGCCGCTCAGCAACTTCCGCGACAGCGACCGACCCTTCCAAGGATGCCGCCCTCATCATCGACGGCACAACCGGCAAGGTGCTCTACGCCCGCAATCAGCTTGAGGAGCGGCACCCGGCGTCGCTGACCAAGATGATGACGCTGTACATGTTGTTCGATGCGATCAAAAAAGGACAGGTGTCGCTCAACAGCACGATTCCCATTTCCGCACACGCCGCCTCCCAAAAGCCGACCAATCTGCACTTGCGTTCCGGCGACCAAATCAACGTCGATCTCGCCATCAAGGCGATCGTGGTACGCTCGGCAAACGATGTTGCGGCCGCCATCGCCGAAGCCCTGGGCGGCACCGAAGGCCACTTCGCCGAAATGATGACCGCAAAGGCGCGGGCGCTCGGCATGCGCAATACGTTCTACCATAACGCGTCCGGTCTGCCCGACGACCTGCAGATCACGACGGCGGCCGACCTCGCCACCCTGGCCCGCCATCTCGCCTACGATTTCCCGCAGTACTACCATTATTTCTCGACCCCCTCGTTCAGCTTCCGCGGCACCGAATATCCGACGCATGACAATTTGATCGGCCGTTACCGTGGCGCCGACGGCATCAAGACCGGTTACACCGGCGCCTCCGGCTTCAACCTCGTTTCGAGTGTGGTGCGCGACAACAACCATATTATCGGCGTCGTGATGGGCGGGCGCACGGCGATCAAGCGCGACCGCGAAATGATACGGCTGCTCGATCTCGCCTTCACCGCGGCAGCGCACGACCCAAAGCTGGTGGCGCGAGCGCAG
>JAATGK010000157.1 GCA_015654715.1 Alphaproteobacteria bacterium | reverse complement strand
CCGATCTCATTGTGAAAGGCGAGGGCCTCGGCAACGCTGAGCATCGCGGCGAAATTCGTCGTACCGGTGTGGACGCGACGGTCAATGCCTTCGCCGCTCTCGCCGGGATAAAGGCCAATGGCATCGAGCCGCGTGCGGCGAATATAGCTAAGACCGACGCCAAGCGGCGCGCCGATCCATTTGTGGCAGGTCAGGCCGACGAAATCGGCACCGAGATCGGGCAATTTGAAATCGAGCTGGCCCCAGGAATGCGCCGCATCGACGATCACATCGACGCTATGACTGCGCGCCATCGCCACGATCTCTTTGACCGGCAGCACCAAGCCGGTGCGATGGCTGACATGGGTGAGCAGCATCAGGCGGATCGACGGATTGGCCTTCAGCGCCGCTTCGTAAGCATCGATCAGCGCCTGAAAGCTCGCCGGCTCCGGCAGCGCAATGGAAATGAGTTTGACGCCGCGGCGCTGCTCCAAGCCGTGAAAGGCGCTCTGCATGCTGTCGTAATCGAGATCGGCGATGAGAACGCTATCGCCCGGCTTCAGGCGGTCATAGCCCGCGATCAGTATCTGCAAGGATTCGGTCGCGCCGCGGGTAAAGACGATCTCGTCGGGCGCTACGCCCAGTACCGACGCAGCGGTGGCGCGCACCGCCATCAAGTCGGGAATAACGTCCCGCCGGGCGTAATACGAGCCGGAGCGGTTGACGCGTTCGAGATGGCGTTGATAGGCGGAGAAAACCGGGCGCGCCATGGTGCCGAAATTGCCGTTCTCAAGCTGGATCACAGCGCGCGAGACATCGTATTGCGCCGCGATGGCGGCCCAATCCAATTTGCCGTTCGTGGCGGCGGCGCTCGCGGTGCTCGTTACGAGCCCGGCACTGGTGGTCATGGCGGCGGTAAGGATAGCGCGGCGGCTGAAACGAGGCATGGCTGGATCTTTCTCAGCAAGGCGAAGACAAAAAGGGCGGCGTGGTGGACGCCGCCCCTGAGTGACTAAAGCTTTACGTCATAGCGCAGATAGTAGTTGCCGCCATTGGTATCGTAAGGCGCATCGCGCGAGTACTCGATCCCGCGGCTCGCCTGATAAGCCGCCTTCTCGGGATAGAAATCGCCGACATTTTCGGCGCCGAGGCGGACCGACATCTTGTCGTTGATTTGATAGGTCACTGCCACATCGACAAAAGCCATGCCGCCGAAGTGCTGGAAGATGTCGCCGGTGGTATTGCCGGACGAATCCGTCCACGGACCATAGTAGCGTACGCGGCTCATGAAGGAGTACGCGCCGAAATCGTAACTCGCCGTCGCGGAGACATTCTGCTGTGGCACGCCCTGCTGGTAGATGATCTTCTGGCTGTAATTGGAAGCGGCCGCCAGCGAGCCCGAGGTTACTTTGGTGCTGGTGTAGCTATAGGCACCGGTCAGCTTGAACTGGCCGCCGGCAAGTTCATGCTCGTAGGTGCCGACGAAATCGACACCGCGGGTCATGGTGTTGAAGTCGTTGGTGAAGAAGTTCACCGAGGTAAAGCTCGCCGCGCCGGGGACGTTCAACGCGATGAGCTGATCGCGAATGGCTGGTGTCACGCTAAAAGTTTGCGAGGTCGAGAACCGTTTGCTGACGTCGGTTTTGTAGGCATCGACCGAGCCGGAAAAGCCGTAATCGGTCTGCCAGGTGAAGCCCATGGTGGCGGTCTTGGACTCTTCGGGCTTGAGCGGCTTGGCGCCGAAAAACTTCGCCACCGGGTTCAGCGGCGACAGGCGGCCGTTGGTGAAGACTTGCAGCGTCACCGTATCGAGACCCTGACTGGTGCTGGTCGCGTTGGTCTGGCCCGGCGTCGGTGCCTTGAAGCCGGTCGAGTAAGAGCCGCGGAAGGCGAGGCCCGGGATCAACTCATAACGGGTGCCGAACTTGTAGTTAAAGGTATTGCCGAAATCGCTGTAGCTTTCGTCGCGTAGTGCCACTTCAAGCTGCAACGCCTCCGTAACCGGCGCTTGCAGGTCGATGTAACCGGCATAGCTCGTCTGGGTCCAGCTGCCGGCTTGGGTGTCGGCAAGGCCCGGAAAACCGTTGGAAGCGGCTGCAAGTCCGTAGCTCACGCCCGGCCCCGCTTCATAAGACGCCTTGTCGCCGGCTTTGATCTGATAGGTTTCGGCGCGGTATTCGGTACCGAAGGCGACGTTCAAGGCATCCGCCAGGAACGGCAAATGCCAGCGGTAGACCGCGTCGCCGTTGAGGTCGACTTCCGATTCGATCATATGGCCGAGATTGAAGTTGGTCGGGCTGTCCGGGCCGAGCGAGGCGTTGATCGAATTGTTGAGGAAGAAGCGGCTGTTGTTGACGCCATAGCTGGCGCTGACATCCCAGGTGAAATCGTCAGAGCCCTTGTGACGGACACCGGCGGCCATTTGCGAGTCGAGCGCGTTCACGCCTTCAACCGGGGTAAAGCCGGTGGGATAGATCTTGCGCAGATCAAAGCCCGGGAAGATCGGTGTAATCGCGTACGCAGCAGCAGTCGCATCGGGATTGCGCCAGTTGATGTCGGAGATTTGGCGGGCCGCGGCGAGCGTGCCGAACGCATAGGCTTCGACGTAATCGGTCAGCCCCATGCTGGCGTCGAGGGCCGCCTTGATACCTTGCTGATCCGGGTTGCCCCAGCGCTGCACGGGATCGGGGACCGTGAGATCCGGGTGGGCCGCCTGGAACGCTATCGCGTCGGCGCGCTGATGCGTGCGCGAGGTTTCGTTGGCCTTCTGATATTCGACCGTCAGGACGACATGGCCGTCATGGGGAAGTGCGATACCGCCGCGTGCACCCGCCTGCAGCGTCAGGCCATCGCCATAATAGTACTGCGAACTCTCGCCATAGGCCGCAACGTCGGTGTCTTGGCTGAGAAGAATGTTGATCACGCCGGCAATGGCGTCAGAGCCGTATTGGGCCGAGGCGCCGTCACGCAAAAGTTCGATATGGCCGGTGGCGAAAGAAGAAATTTGCGCCAGATCCGTTGCTTGCGCGCCATTGCTGCCGAGAAAAGCGGAGCGGTGGAATCGCTTGCCGTTGACCAGGACCAAGGTCATGTCCGGCGACAAATTGTTCAGGGTCGCCGGGCGGATGAACTCCAATCCATCCGACGCCGGAAGGCGCTTCACGTCGAAAGACGGCACCAAGGTGGCGAGTGCCTGATCAATGCTGCTCGTGGCCGTCGAGTGCACGATGTCTGCCGTGAACAGATCGACGGGCGACAGAGCCGTATACTGGGTCTGCAGCGTTTCGCGGGTGCCGGTGACGATGACTTCTTCGGTCATGTCGGCCGCGTGTGCCGCGTTGCATAGACCCAAAACGATAAGCGACGCGCCCAAAAACGCGCGCTGCCGGTGACGTGATTGATGGCAGTTCATAAAGACCCCTCAATGAAAAACGAGAGGTGGATGTCCCAGTTCGGCAAGACACGAACTTAAAGAATGCGTGAATGTTCCGTCTCGAAATCGTGTCGTTACGGCGGCGATCACGACTGTACGGAGAAGTATGGGCTTGGGCCGTCCAGCGGTTGCAGGGCTGCTGGCAAAATGAGAACGAATGGAGTTGCTCCCGGAGCGGTGAGCGCCGGCGTGCGTAATAAATGTGCGGTCATGGCATGGCTGGCCTCCCCGTGCGCTTACGAATACGTATTCAGCCGCTCGCCGGGTGCGGGCCCAAAGCGTAACAATCTCCCAAAACCGGCACCGCGAGCCACGCGGGCCTTTTT
>JAATGK010000432.1 GCA_015654715.1 Alphaproteobacteria bacterium | reverse complement strand
CCGATCGGCCGAAGCCGTCGGTCACCTTCGAGATCGGCGAGCAGGTGCGCGTGGCCGATGGTCCGTTCACCTCGTTCAACGGCACAGTGGAAGAGGTCGACGACGACCGCTCGCGCCTCAAGGTGGCGGTGTCGATCTTCGGCCGCGCCACGCCGGTGGAATTGGAATTCACGCAGGTCGAGAAACTCTGACCTGCTTCACCGCGGGAGGGGCAGCCAGCTCCGCTTGCACCGCAGACCGCTAAGGAGGCGGACATAAAGTGGCAAAAAAAATTGTAGGGTACATCAAGCTTCAGGTGCCGGCGGGATCGGCCAATCCATCCCCGCCGATCGGTCCCGCGCTCGGCCAGCGCGGTCTGAACATCATGGAGTTCTGCAAGAACTTCAACGCCAAGACGCAGGATCAGGAAAAGGGCATGCCGATCCCGGTGAATATCACCGTGTTTTCGGACAAGTCCTTCACCTTCGAGGTGAAGACGCCAACGGGGGCGTTTTTCCTGAAGGAGGGCGCCAAGCTGGGATCCGGTTCCAAAGCGCCCGGCCGTGGTTGGGTCGGCTCCGTGACCAAGGCGCAAGTTCGTGAGATCGCCGAAGCCAAGATGAAAGACCTCAACGCCAACGACGTCGACAACGCCATGCTGCTGATCGAAGGCTCGGCGCGGTCGATGGGCATCCGGGTGGTGGAGTAAGAGCGATGGCGAAAATCTCCAAGCGTTTCAAGAAGGCCGTCGAAGGCGTTGACGCCGACAAGGCCTATTCCGTCGATGAAGCCGTGAAGCTCATCAAAGCGCGTGCGACCGCGAAGTTCGACGAGACCATCGAAGTTGCGATGAATCTCGGCGTCGATCCGCGTCACGCCGACCAGATGGTCCGCGGCGTCGTTTCGCTGCCGTCGGGCACCGGCCGCACGACACGTGTCGCCGTGTTCGCCAAGGGCGCCAAGGCCGATGAAGCCAAGGCCGCCGGGGCCGACATCGTCGGCGCCGAAGACCTCGCCGAGCAGGTGCAGAAGGGCGAAATCAACTTCGACCGCTGCATCGCGACGCCCGACATGATGGGCGTGGTTGGCCGTCTCGGTAAGGTGCTGGGCCCGCGCGGCCTGATGCCGAACCCGAAGGTCGGCACGGTGACGATGGACCTCAAGACCGCGATCAAGGATGCCAAGGGCGGGGCGGTGGAATTCCGCGTCGAGAAGGCGGGCCTCGTGCAGGCCGGCGTTGGCAAGGCGAGCTTCACCGAGGCGGCGATCGTCGCCAACGTGAAGGCGTTCGTCGACAGCGTCGTCAAGGCCAAGCCGCTCGGCGCCAAAGGCACCTATGTGAAGAAGATTTCTCTCAGCTCGACCATGGGCCCCGGCGTCAAGATTGCGCTGCCGTCGGTCAATGCGGGCGGCGCGGAGGCATAAGTTTCAAGGATTCCGGTCGGCGATGACTGGAGTACCTGTCCGAGACCGTTGGGGCCTTTTGAGGCTTAAACATCCCAGCGCAGACGGGGTTCGGGTTTGAACCCTGGGGCAGGCGTAAGCAACAGGGCGGCATGCGGATCGCCACGTAGGCCGGTTGTTCGATGCAATTTCCCTCAAAAGGGGAAATGTCATCGAGAAGGAGAGCACAGTGGAGAAAGCCAAGAAGACGGAAGTCGTCGAAGACCTGAAAGGCGTCTTCGCGGAGTCCGGCTCCGTGGTTGTCGCCCACTACAAGGGTCTGACGGTGGCTCAGTTGAGCGACCTCCGTACGCGCGCGCGTAAAGTCGGAGTGTCGTTCAAAGTGGCCAAGAACCGTCTGGCCATGCGTGCGCTTCTGGGAACGCCGATCGAAGGCATCTCCGCCCTCTTCAAGGTCCCCACGGGTATTTCGTTCAGCAAAGACCCGGTCGCGGCTTCGAAGGTGGTGCTGGCCTACGTCAAGGACAACGCCACACTGGTTGTTCTGGGTGGATCGGTGGGAACGACGACATTGGATGCGGAGGGCGTCAAAGCCCTCGCCACCCTGCCGTCGCTCGACGAGCTGAGAGGCAAACTTATCGGCCTCATCCAGGCTCCGGCGAGCAAGATCGCGGGTGTCCTTGCGGCACCGGCCGGTCAGTTGGCCCGGGTCATCAGCGCGTACTCCAAGAAAGAAGAAGCGGCGTAAGCGACAGCCCAAACAACGTTCAAACCCGAAATACACGAAGGAAGTTGAGAAATGGCGAATATCGAACAGTT
>JAATGK010000435.1 GCA_015654715.1 Alphaproteobacteria bacterium | reverse complement strand
TGACCGGCTATATGGCGGTCGATTTCGTCATCGACCCGCCGACCTCCGCCGAAGCCCGCTGCCGCCCGCAAGTGCACGAACTGGTGGTCCGCCAATCGACCGCGCCGCCGAGGGGATAACCGGGGCGCGCAATATTGTGTCGCAGCAGGTGGATATCGCCGGGTACCGGTTTCATATGCTCAAGGGCGAAAACAAGGGCCGCTACGCCGTCTGGGCCAGCGAGAATTACCGGATTACCTTTAGCTGGGATGGGACGGACGCCGTCGAAGTTGATTTGGAGGACTACCACTGATGAGCCTCAATCCTCTTCTTAAGGGCCTGAGGCCGACCCACCCCGGCGAAGCGCTGCGGCCCGGAAATCTGGCTATCGATGCAACAGGCCTACGACCTCGCCGAAACCAAAGCTGAGATCGCAGACGAACTCGATCGTATCCCGACGCTTCACGCGGCGGCGTGACGGGACGCGCGTCTTGCTAGTCGGACGCAGCGCCCGTGAATTGCAGCGCGACCCGCTTTTGACCTTTGGCGGGCGCATCGAATTCGGCGCTTACCGTGCCGCGAGGCGTGGGGCTGATCGTTGCCGTCACTTTGTAGCCACCAGGCGAGAGCTTGAAGAGGACGATGCTGGCGGGACAGTCGAACTCCGCCAGTTTGGCGCCACCCGCTTTGCTAAGAACCACATGCGCGCCGGCGACAAGCTCCGCCGCCTTGTTGGAGAACTCGATGCGAACCGGATAGGCGGTCCACCGCGGGTCGTCTCGCGTCTGGGCGATTCCCGTACACACCGTCTCGATTCCCGAAACCGTGACCGGGTTATTCAAGGCCAAAGGGCCATCCGCCCCAGCCGCGGCCGCACATAGCGCAAAGCCAATCGCGCCCGTCACTGCAAATCTCATGACATTCCTCCTGTTGGATCGTTACGCGCGCAATGGCATCTGCCTGCGCCTTGGCAGCTGCGGTCGTTATTCGGCTTGTCCCGCCATTACCCAACTCACGTTGAAGAAATGGATTTGTTGCCAGACAGTTCCCAAAATGCGCGAACCGGCTCAGCGATCCGGTCGAAGCCGTACCGGGCACAATCCTAGCCATCGGCAGATTGCCGGGAACAGGCTCGGATTGTACGCACGCGGGCATCGCTTGGCGCCAATCACGCCGGTGAAGGCGCGGTCCACCGGGCTTTTTTTCGTTATGGGAGAATGGGTTGGCTTGCCGAGCCGGAGCTGCGCTGGCCGCGGGGCCCGCCTGCGTTGCTTCGCAACTTCGGCGCGGCAGCCTCCGCTGCTGCGCAGCGTAGGCTGGTACAGGCGGGTTGAGTTGAACAACTGACCTCCGGATCCACAATCCCGCGCTCTAACCAACTGAGCTACGCCTGCACGTCGGGGGCGGGAAACTAGGGTCGGCGGCCCCCAAATGCAAGCCGTTCGGCGTCGCGACCTCACCAAACGGGGGCAAACGGGGGCGTCAGACGGTAGCGCCGCTCCACAACCTCGCTATGATCGGCCTCAATTCGAGGGCGGGGGAGCCGAAACATGGACAAGACCTTGCGCAACGGCCTGATCGCCGCCGGGCTGGTGGTCGTTCTGCTTCTGGTGCTGCCGTTCGCGGTTCCGCTCGACAGCTACCGGGGCCGGATCGAAACCGCCGCCGGCAACGCCACTGGCCGTGTCTTCAAGATCAACGGCCCCTTGCGCCTGACCCTTTTCCCCCGTTTCGGCCTGCGGGCGAAGGACGTTACCCTCGCCAACGTGCCGGGCGGTCGCGCCGCAGTGATGGTGGCGGTCGGCGACATCGACCTTGCCGTGAAGCTGGTACCGCTGTTCAGCGGACGTTTTGCGCTCGACAAAATCGTGCTCAATGAGCCGGTCATCGCGCTGGAAGTCGACAAGGACGGCAACCCCAACTGGAAATTCGCCAACGCGACGACCAGCGAAACCGGTGCGGCCAAGAAGGGCGGCACCCTCACCCTGCCCGCCAGCACCGAATTCTCCGGCATCGCGATCAGCGACGGCCGCGTCACCTACGACAACGCCAAGACTCATAGCCATCGCAGCCTTGATCACGTCAACGCCGAGGTGACGATCACCACCGCCGATCAACCGATTGCGGCGAGCGGCGACATGAGCTTGGCGGACAAGAAGCTGACCTTCGCGGCGAAGCTGGCAACGCTGCGGACCTTCCTCGGCTCCGGTACCACTCATTTCGAACTCACGGCCGATGCCGAGCTGATGCACGCCACGGTCAAAGGCCTTTTGACGCCCGACGGCACCGCGCAAGGCATCATCGCCCTCACCTCGCCCACCTTCCGCGGCCTGGCGGCATGGCTGGGAACGCCGCTACCGGCGGGGGGCCTCGGCGGTCTCACGCTGTCGAGCCGGATCGAGAACAAGGACAAGATCACCAAACTGGACGACCTGAAAGTCACGCTCGACGGCCAGAAGATGCGTGGAGCCTTGCGGATCGATGCGCGGGCGAACGTGCCGGTGCTGGCTGGCGCGCTCGACGTCGATCATCTCGACATCAATCCGTATCTCTCCGGCGAAAAAGCGGCGGGACCGAACGAGCCTCAGCGCCCCGGCTGGAGCAAGAAAGCGGTCAGCGTGGCGCTGATCAAGGAATTCAGCGGCAAGCTGGCGCTCACCACCGGGTCGCTGCGAGTGCGAGGCCTGCATCTCGGCCGCACGGCGCTGCAGATCGACAGCGAGAATGGACTTCTTACCGCGTATCTCGACCACGTGAGCCTTTACGGCGGCACCGGCTCGGCGCGGCTCATCGTCGATGCGCGCGGAAAAATCCCGCAATTCGCCAACACCCTGGCCTTTAGGGGTGTGCAGTTGAATCCGTTGCTCAAAGACGCGCTTGGGCTCGATTCAATCGACGGCATCGGCGGCCTCAGCCTCGACATTCGCGGCGCGGGGGCAAATCCCGATGCGATCCTGCATTCGCTTTGGGGCAAGGGCACACTCACCGGCGCCAACGGCCATTTCAAAGACGTCGATCTCGGCGCGGTGGCGAAAAGCGTCAAGACCATGCTGGGCGGCGAGGCCACCGGCACGGTTGCCGCCACCTCGTTCAACGACATGGGCGCGGCGTTCGTGCTGGCAAACGGCGTCATGACGACGAACGACTTCCATCTCACCGGCCCGGTGGTGCGGATGTCCGGCCACGGCGCCATCGACATCGGCGGCCGCAGCATCGACTTCCGCATCCGCCCCGAAGCGGACTATGCCGGGTACGGCATCGCCGTTCCGTTCCACATCACCGGAAGCTGGGATAGACTGCACTATGCGGCTGATGTCGCGGGGATCGTGAGCGGCGTGATGGACGGATTGCTGGGCAAGGGCGGCGACAAGCCCGCGCCGGGTACGAAAAAGAAAAACGTGGGCGATCAGCTCAAGAACATGTTCGGCATTCATTGAGGCAGAGATGAAGAAGTGGGTGGTTACGCTGGCCGTCGCCGGTGTCGTGGTTTTGGTTGGCATTGCCGGCTTGTTCTGGTTTACGCGTCCCAAACCGGCGCTGACGATCGCGACGTGGGACGGCAGCTACGGCCACGCCCAGGCGAGTGCGCAGATCATGCCGTTCGGCGCCGCACATCACATCAACGCCAAGTTCGCACTCTACGACGGCGGCACCAAAGCGCTGGCCGAGCAAGTGGCGAGTCATCGCTACGACTGGGACGCCATCGATATGGAACTGCCCGATGCGGTGGCGGCGTGCGACAGCGGGCTGC
>JAATGK010000499.1 GCA_015654715.1 Alphaproteobacteria bacterium | reverse complement strand
TTGCGCTGATCTGCGGAATCGCGGCCGGCCTCCTCTGCATCGTCGGCATCGGCTTTTTGCTGCTCGGTCTTCTGGTGATCTGGTTTCTGTACCGGACCATCCGCGGCCTGGTGCACGCGATCGATTCACGGCCGTACTAAAGCGAACACCTATTCGAACTTGTCGTCTTCACCGAGGCTGTGTCGCATCTTGGCCATCGGATGCGGCTCGGGCGGCGCTTTCGGCCGGGCGAAGAAGAAGCCGAGCACGCCCAGCATTACCGTAAGGGCGAAGGTATAGGGCACGATGCCGAAAACGGTGTCGCGGGCGATGGCGGCGTTGTGGAAGGCCATGCCCATTGAGGCGCCCCACAGTTCGCAACTGCCGATATCGTCGGCCGAGACCGCGCAGCCGTCATAACGCGAAAACAGCACCGCCAGGATCGGCAACATCGGCGTCAGAATCGGCAAACTCAGCAGCGACAGCGTGCCGGTGAGCGGGCGGCAGGCGCGGAAGGCCAGCAACGTCGCCGCCAGCGACAGCCCGACCAGCGCCAGCGAACTGGTCGATACAACCCAAGCGAGATTGAGCGCGTCGCGCAATCCGGCGCCCAGCGCCGCGCCGTGGCACAGACCCGGTCCGGGGGCGCAGCCGGCAAACAAGGCACAGAGCCGCACCGTCCATACCAGCAGCGACGGCCCGATCATCACCGCGACGCACAGCGCCCACGGCCGCAAGCTCGGCCCGCGTGACTGACGGTTCTCCTCCATCTCTCCAGCTTAGGCGCGTTCCAGCGTCGCCGGAGCAAAATAGTGAACCAATGCTTAATGGTCGCGTTGCCGATGCGCAGTGCCGTACCGAATAATTCGGCCGCCTAATGTCCGTCTTCGCGGGCCAGGAAATCGCGCACCAGTTCGGCGTTGCGTCCGGCATCGGACGCGCCGGTGCGGCTTTTGGCACGAACGTCGACGCGCACGCCGATCTTACCGGCTGGGCGCACCCGGATGACGATGTCCGACACCGAACCAAACCACAGCGTCGTCGATGTCGCTTCGATGCGTCCGCTCTTGAGCTCGAAGGCCACCACCTTCCAGCCCAGCCCGTTGACCGCATTCAGCGCCCGCCAGAAATACTTGCCGACGAATTCGTGCTGCGGAATGGTTCCGGCGAGCCGCTCCAGCGGTTTGACGTCCTGCCAGGTGTTCTTTTGTGCCAGCGCCGTCGTCATTTTCTCGCCGCCGTAGGTGACGACCACCTGGCCGTCATAGCTCGGCGGATTGGGCGCACCTTGGCGCGCGGCGAGCAGGGCGACGAACTGCGGCGCGTCGCCGATGTCGGTCGAGACATCGTGGATCGGCGGCAGGGTGTAAACGTGCCAGACGTAATTGGCGGGAATGCCGATCAGGATCACCGATCCGATCAAGCCGATGGCGCCGAGCCGCCAGCCCATCGAGTTGTTCAAGGCCAGCGCGCGCCAGATCCAAGCCGCCCCGAACGTGAGCCCGGCAAAGCCGACGGCAAGGCCCGGAACCAAGAGCTTGAGGCCAACGTCGAGGCTCCAGGCCCCAAGCCGCGTCCCGGCGCACGCGGTGACCGCGATCAGGGCCCCGGCGACGAAGGTGGCGAACGAAATCTTGGCGAGCAGCGGCTGGCGGCTCATGTCAGCCTCCGCCCGGGCGCGGCCATCGGCCGGGTCCGCCGCAACAGGACGTTCGTCACTTGGAAAGGCGATCGCCCGTAGCACGCTGGCGCCGTACCAGTTTCTGGACCTTTCCCGCTGCGGAATGCGGGATTGCATCTAAAAACACCAAAGCGTCCGGCAGCCACCACTTGGCAATCTTCCTCATAAGAGCTGCAAGTATACCCTGTTTGTCCAAGGCTTGACCCGGCTTGCGGGCTGCCGCCGGCAGCGGCCGTTCGTCCCATTTGGAAGGCAGGACGCCCCCCGCCGCCCGCGCCGGAGGCCGCACGCCGGTCGTGATTTTGAGCCACATGACAAAGAATTCGTCCGGCGGCGAGCAAGCGCTACGGCATCTGCCCGTCTGTATCCTAGTCCCTCTAAATGAGATTAGGGGGCATTTGAATGTCCGTAAGTGCCCGAAATGCTTAATAGATCAGTTCTAAACTTTGCTTAATATCCTACTATGCGACACAGATTACATTCAGAAATGCCCGATTATTGTTCAAATAAAATGATACCTGCGCAGTAAGGAATAGTCTTGACGCTACCGCTGCGGGATACGTAGAATTCCCTAGCTGATGGGATATCAGAGCACTGAACGAGGGGAGCCGTTAAGGGCCCAACGCATCCGGGCCCGCCAAAGTGGAGCGATGGGAACCAAAAATGAACAGAACCTTTACGATACGACAGCTCACCAAGGAATTTTCGGTCACCGCGCGAACCTTGCGCTTCTACGAGGATGAAGCCCTGATCGGGCCCGAGCGTCGCGGTCAGACCCGCATCTATTCGGTGAAGGACCGGGCGCGGATCATGCTCATTCTTCGCGGCCGGCGGCTGGGGTTTTCCCTGGCCGAGATTCGCGAATATCTCGAGATGTACAACCCCGAAGGCAACACCCGTCAACTTGAGCACGCGCGCAAGAAATTCGAAGAGCGCATTGCTCTTTTCGAGAAGCAGAAGCTCGATATCGATGTCGCGATCAGCGAACTGAAGAGCTCGATCGTCGAGGTCGATCACCATCTGGCTGATGTCGCCGCTGGGACGGCGCGATCCGAGCCAGGGCAGGAGGCTGTTGCCGCCGCCTGATCACACGGAAAATGGTCGATCCGGGCCGGTGCTGTTGGCCGGTCCGGATTTTTTTTGCCTTTTTACACGCAGGCCTTCTTCCCGCCGCCACTGCAGGACTAAACTCTTCCCCAGGGGCGGGGGGCTTTTGCATGCGTTCCATTACCATGGCACTGGCCGCTGCCGCCGCGATCGGCGTGCCGGCGGCGCTGGCCGATGACAGCTCGGCTATGCTGAGTGCGGGCGGCCTCGTCTTCACCAAGTCGACACCGGTGCGCATGGCGGCGGAAGACCTTTACGTCAGCCCCACTGCGGTGCGCGTCCGCTTTGCCTTCGAGAACCCGACGGCGAAGGATGTCGAGACCATCGTCGCCTTCCCGTTGCCCGACATCGCCACCGGCGAATTCGCCGAAAGCGGCATCGGCACGGTGACCGACGATGCCAAGAACTTCGTCGGCTTCAAGGTGGTAATCGACGGCAAGCCGGTGGCCGTAACGGTCGAGCAGCGCGCCTTCCTCAAAAGCAAGGACGTCACTGCCCAGCTTCTTGGCTTCGGCGCCCCGCTCAATCCGGTGACGGACGGCGGCTATGAGAAGCTTGAGCACCTGGCGAAGAACAAGAAGACGGCGATGATCGCCGCCGGTCTCGCCGAAGGCGACGATGACGCGTTCTATCCGCGCTGGACCGTGAAGACGAAGTTCTATTGGAACCAAAAATTCCCGGCCAAGAAGACGGTGGTGATTGAGCATTCCTACCGGCCGGTGACCGGCCAGTCGTTCTTCACCACAACTTATCACCAGCGCGCCGAGAAGAACCTGTTCGGCGATATCGATTATTGCATCGACGCGCGCACTTGGGCGAGTCTGGCGGCGCGCACCGGCGGCGCGGTGAATCCGTCCGAAGGCACAAGGCTGATGAACACGTATGAGACCGGCTACATCCTTGCCACCGCCGCCAATTGGCAGGGGCCGATCGGCCGCTTCCACCTCACCCTCGACAAACTGAAGGCCGACAACATCCTCAGCCTGTGCTGGGACTGCGAGCTGAAGAAGACCGGCGCCACCACCTTCGAGTTCCGCAAGGACGCCTTCGCCCCCAAACGCGACATCCATCTGGTCGTGTTCGAAAATGCCGGACCGCAGTAAAGCGCCTGGCGTTACGATAAGCTTGGGCATGAAGATGAAGAGCCCGCGGCCCTTGCGTTAAGTGTGGCGCGATATCAGCGCCCCAGGAACCAGTCCATCAAGCGGCGCCAGAAGCCCGGCCTCGGCAAATACGGGACCGTTCCGTCGGCGAATGCATGACTACCAGTGACATACAATCCGATCATGGTCAGCCCCATCAGCGAATCCGTGACAGGCGACTGATTATACACGCAACATACAAATAGTCCACAATTTATCCACAGGCTGCCGCAGGGTTGTGGGTAACCGTCACAATCTTTAACGCGCGGTTACGAAAGCGCGGGTGTAAGAGCGCTGGCTCTAATCGGTGAGGCGCGCGCGCCAAGCCGCGAGCAGTGACTTGGTGCAGGTGAGGCGGTCCGTGCGGGCGCTATCGATCGTGGTCCACACTTTGGCGGCCGTTGTCGGCACCGGTGCGTGGCGCGCCCTCTCTATTGCCAAGGCGCGGCAGGGATCGAATTCGTTGTAGACGACATAAAGCACGACGAAGAAAGCGCCGAACAGGCACAGAAAAAAGACGATGGCGTTGCGGATCATTTTTTAGGTCGCGCTTCTTGTCCGAAAACCGGTTCCCACTTTTCGGGAATCGCTCCCGCGCCCCCTCGCGCTCCGGCTAATAGGGATGACCGCCCGGCTGGTTGTCGGGAATGGGCCCGCTGTTGGGGGTGTCGACCGGATGAGCCAGATTGGTGCGGCAGTTGTAGAAGCCGCTGGCCCAGCCGGTGCGGTAGTGCTTGTCGGTCTTGTAGAGGTTCTCGTCGCGGACCTGGTCGGCGCGGTAATTGGTGTCCTGCAAGGTTGCCGAGGAGCAGCCGTCGGAATAGCCGGCCTTGAAGCCGGGCGTGTTCTTGGCGGCGCGGTCGCGTTGCGACGGAAAGAAGATGCCGCAGCCGGCAAGGCTGACGGCGGCGACAAGGGCAATCGACGGGGCGATGACGCGACGTAGGTTCATGGCCACAGACTATCAGGCGGCAGCGGCGCGCAATAGTTACAGATGGAAGCATGCTGGCGGTGTTTACCGGAAAAACACGTGATGGCCCGACGAGCCGGCCCGCAAGAAATCAACCGCCAAATAGCCGGGACGCCCTTCAGGCGGCTTCTTCGTCCAGCGCGTCATAGATTTTCTTTGCGAACAAGTGTGAATGTGTCTTGTCTTGGCGCACCCAATCACTTGCTTCACGGGCGGTTCTTGCCTCTAGAACGGCCTCTCTTGGCAACCGTTTTTGGGCATACATCCACCGCGCTATATCAACCCAATCCCAGAGTGGGCTATCGGATGTAACCCTCGCAACGGGTGCGGGGAACGCTTTGCCGCGTTCGCCGCTGCTATACAACGATATGGCCGCCTTTGAGAGGCCGGTGCGGTCGGCGATGTCCGTCAACGTGACGAGATAGTCCGGCTCAAATCGCGCAATCTTCGCGCCGGCTTTCTGAACATCTTCAAACGCTGAAATCACCGCGTGGGCGAAATCTTTTGCTTCACGCGCAAACGCAATAATGATCGCGCCACGCTGAAACGAAATGGTCGCGTCGGAGCATCCGGCTTCATAGAGGCGATCTTCAAAATCGTCGGCACGGGAATTTAGCCCCGATGCGATGATTGTGAATTCGTACGTTTTCATTCTAATTCTCCCGATGCGCGTGAGCACATCGCTCGATATCCCGTCGCAGCCGCTTGGCGTGATTTTCAGGATTCTGTGGTGTCGAAAACACCGAAATTTGACACCCGTCCTGATCGTGCTTCGGACAAAGCAGCCTCGCCCAGCCGTGTCCGGTGCGCTTCTCGATCTGCCAGCCAAGCTCCTCTGCAAAAGCCACCACCGCGTCTATTTCTTTATTCGGGTGTTTTGGCCTCGCCACATTCTACGCCCTCATCGTTAGAGGTGTGTAAACAGATGTCAACACTCATGGGGCGGGTTATTCCGGAGTGGGTAGGCATTCGCCTGGGTAGGTTTCCGCGCCCGCACGCAACTTTTGCGGATATCTTTGCGGAAGATCAACCATGCAAAGAAGGCGGCCCGCCGCGCCACCATCTCCGCGTCTGCAACCTAGTTGCGACCCTAAACTATAAGACCTCAGTCATACAACTTTAAGAACATTACCGACGTGCAAGCGTTCAGCGTATTTTTCCATTTATCCCACACTTTGGAAGAAAATTTCTCGACACCTAACGCTAGGAAACGGCTTCGAAATTCGCCTCCGGTTACCATTTGAAGTTGTTTATCTATCCCCCTCGCCAAAATGTGTAGGATAATGTTCCTTGCTCGGGCTGCTTCGCGCTCGCAACAACGTCAGTTGGGCCAAAGGGGACAAGAGGGGAAGATTCGATGTGCAAATGGGTACCGGCGGGTCAAATGCCGGAAGTTTCGGTGGTCTGTCAGCGGGCTTTGCTGGTTCAGATTGCAGTGGCCGAGGTGACCGGCGTGCGCCTCACCGCCTTGTGTGCCGGCGTGCGCGGCGATGCCCGTTCCGCTTTCGCGCGCCAGATGGCGATGTATCTCTGCCGGCTGGTTTTCGACATGAGCCTGGGCGACATCGCCGTTGCTTTCGGCCGCGACCGTTCCACCGCGGGTCATGCCATCCGGCGCATCGAAGAGGCGCGCGAACAGCCCGAGATCGACCGCTGCGCCAGTTGGCTGGAAGCGGCGCTGCGCCGGGCGGGAGGCAGCTATGATTGAGTCGTCTCTCAGCGTATCGATGCGGCGGCTGGTTGCCCGTCTCAAGCAAGGCGCCCGTTTGCGCCGTGCCGGCGGGGCGTTTCTGTTGTCGGGGCGGCGCGGGCCCAAGACGCCCGTGGCGTCCGACATCGTCGAAGCGCTGCTGGCGGAAGGGCTGGTCGAGGAAACGTCTGACGGCGTCGCCGTTACCGCGGCTGGCGAGCGCTGGTTGATCGGCGGCGATCCGCGAAGCGCGCAGCATCTCGACCTCGAAACCCGTCTCATCAAGGACGAGGCCGGGCGCGAGCGCTATGTCGTGATCAACGCGGCGGAGTCGCCGTTGGCGCTGTTGCGCCAGCGCAAGGTGATCGGGGTGGTGGCGTTCGAGGCGGGCGACAAGCTGCGCCGCGATTACACCATCGGCGGGCTCACCCCGCGCATGGGGGTCGATTATTCGGCGCCGGTGGGCGGGCGTTCGTTCCGGCCCGATCTGGCCGAGACCGTGCTGGCGGCACGCCAGCGCTTCAATCGCGCCCTCAGCGCGGCCGGACCCGGACTTGCCGAAGTGTTGTTCGATGTCTGTTGCTATCTGATGACGCTGGAGGAGTGCGAGAGGAATCACGCCTGGCCGCGCGGTAGCGCCCGCATCGTGCTCAGCCTCGCGCTCGATCGCCTTGCCGCCCATTACGGTATGAAGGCGCCGTCGCACGGGCATATGCGGTCGTGGTCGAAAGATGTGTGATTAGCGGCCGACCGGCCGCCGCGCCTGTTGGCGCGAGCCCCAGTGGCGCTTGAACGCCAAACAATCCCATAACCAGACCCCGCTCTTCCTTCGGGGGAGAAGAAAGAGCGGGGCGTTGGGCTAGAACAGCGGATGCGGAGGCGAGAGGCTTGGGGGGGTGCTCGCTTTCAGCTCCGCCTTGGCGCGTTCCAGCCGCTCGCGAACTTCTTGGCGGAAGCCGGACGCGAGCGGCAGATCGGCGACGCATCGCACGTGCTCTGTACAGGGGGGGACCTTGAGCAACTCTGCGACGAACGCGACCGCCTTAGGAGGTGCCACGCTTGGAGCGCCTGGATGGCCGTACCCGACATCCGGCTCGTGCGGGATAAAGACCGCTACCACGGCTATCCAAAATGCAGCGCGCAGGATCATCGGACCAACACCATTGCCAAACGCAAATATGAGTATGGCGCGGGTATTTTTCCAGTGGCATAAGCGATTCCGTAAACTTTGATGCGATCCGGTTATTTTCACCGCTTCCGCAAAGTAATGAAAACGGGGGTTTTATGGATCGCCGCCATCTCGATTCAAGAAAGCCGCAAATGCGTGTGGATATTTAGAAGGCGTTGAATCGAATTTGAGACAAAGAAAAAAGCACCTGTCTCAACGTGGCACACACACCTGACCATGACGAGAACGTCAGGATAAGGAGTACTACCTTCTTGGGTGTGCGCGGCTCGAAGGGCGCGCCGCTTGCTACCGGTCCGACACGATTACCAGCGGTCCCAGCGCGGCGGCGTCGTCGCGGCGATGCTCGGCGGGCAGCCACAAGCTGGACACGTCGCCGTCGAAGTAGAGCGCGCTATGGCAATG
>JAATGK010000355.1 GCA_015654715.1 Alphaproteobacteria bacterium | reverse complement strand
GTGCCGATCGGCTCGGCGAGAGTTATCGTGCCGCCGACTTCGTCGGTTTCCAGCACGCCGCAGGTCTGCTCGTCCTTATACTTGTTGTAGATGTATTCCGACGCGAAGTGGTTCTTGATCACCTTATCTTCGACCACGCCCATGCCGGTTTCCTCGGCCGCCATCACGGCGAGCGAGATTCGCGCCTCAGTGGCGGCGAAAGCGGCAGCGCGGAAGATTAGATCAACCTTCTCCTGCGGAAAGCCTGCGAACTCCTGTTGTGCCGCGTTCACACGGGCAACCAGGGCGTCCAGTTCGGGCAGGTTTGATACAGACATTTTCTGTTCCTCTTTCTCTCTTTTTCCTTTTGATGCAGGAGATATAAGTTCTGTCTGTGCATCTAATGGGGCAAAGAGGTATGTCGAATACGCACATGCGGCAACCTGACCGTCATAACTCGTAACATCAATCCGTAGTGCCACTGATTTGCCGCATTTTTTGCGCGCATGCGTAAGTGCGAAATGCGCATTTTGAAGCCGTATTTACGGATCTTCCCGGCAGATTCAGAATTATCACGTCTGCGTGTCCTACATTGACGCAACGGCGGCGGGCGCGGAACCTTTACCCGAAACATTTCGCAACAGAGGGGGAGGCTGACGTGAAGCGAATGGTGTCTGCGAATGTCGCTGTGATGGCGGCGGTGATTCTGTCGTGCGTGGCCCATGCCGGAGCGCGCGACCAAGCCAAAGTGATCATGCCGGATAATCCGAACGCACTGAAGATGCGGGAGAGCTGGGGCTTCAGCGATGCGATCGTCGTTGGCGATACCGTTTACGTCTCCGGCGTGGTCGCTGCTCAGAAGGTCGGCGATGCCAATTTGGAAGCCGCCTACACCCGCGCCTTCGAACGGCTGACGGCGATCCTCAAGCGAGCGGGGGCGTCGTGGGACGACGTTGTCGACATGACGAGTTTTCACACCGATCTCAAGACGCAGATGCCGGCCATCGTGGCGGTGAAGAACAAGTACGTGCGGGCGCCGTTTCCGGCCTGGACGGCGGTCCAGATCGTCCGTCTGATCCCTGATGACGGCATCACCGAGATCAAGCTGGTCGCCAAGCTGGGTGTGGGCTTGCAGCCCATCCATCAATGATCCGGTGGAAAACAAGCAATGACAGCGTCTTCGCCAGGGCAGGTTTGAATGCTTCCAATCGGGAGTGAAAGGAAATTTGCGTTGGAGCGGGCGGCCGCTGGACATCGGTATGCGGAAGAGTCACTGTTTATTCAACTTGAGGCTGGGGGACGCCTCCAATTCTAGGATTGGGCTGGCGGAAACCGACTAAACCTCAAGCGTGTGTCGGGTTGTCTAGCTGCAACCCAGGAGCAACCCGGTAGCGGCTCGCGGGACTTGGCCCATCGGCTAAGTCCCGCAAGTGTTTATGGGACTCGGCGAATTTGTATCAAGACGTATGACCCTGGCAGGTGGTTGCCAGCGCATTTCGGCGCGGCCTATCGGCGGATCGCAGCCGATTGCTGACTTCACGCCCCTTCGCCGCCTGAATTTTCCTTAAGACAAATTGTACAGGAACCGATGGACTTTTTTGGCCAACGCAGCTTACCACCAGTCTCGTGTGCGGTACGGCGTTGCGGAGTTCGTCATGGCGGATTTACGTTCGGTGAAGCTCTACGTGGCAACGCCATGTTACGGTGGCATGGTCACGCAGCGCTACATGCAGTGTACCTGTGCGCTGCTGATCGCGACCGCGGCGCAAGGGGTGCAGGTGCAGCTCGAATTGCTCGGCCGGGAATCGCTGATTACGCGCGGTCGCAATGCGCTGGTCGCCAAATTCCTCGATGATTCCGACGCCACCCATTTGATCTTCATCGATGCCGATATCGGTTTCGAGACGGCGCAGGTGTTCCGCATGCTCGAATTCGACCGGGACGTTGTGGCCGGCATGTATCCGCTCAAGGAGATCACCTGGGACAACGGCGCCATCGCGCACATGCGCCACGGCGAGCCGTTGGAGCATGCGTTCCTTCGCTTCGTCGGCGTCGCCTGCGAAGGGCGCGAGCGCGAGGTCGCGAACGGTTTTGTCACCGGCACGTATGCCGGTGCCGGGTTCCTGATGATCAAACGCCAAGTGTTCGAGAGGATGCGGGCGAGCTATCCCTATCTGCAATACAAGGCCGCGCTGACCATGGCGGAGCCGAGCCTCAGCCCCAACCAATATGCGTTCTTCGATTGCGTTATCGACGAAGCCTCGGGCGAATATCTCAGCGAGGATTACGCTTTCTGCCAGCGCTGGCGCGCGCTCGGCGGCAAGATATGGCTCGACACCCAAAGCGTCCTGGCGCATGTCGGCCCGTACGAATTCGTCGGCTCTCCACGCGGCCGCTATCCTGAAAATAGCGCCTGAGTGACCGTCCGCATGCGCGGACTCCGTCGAGCTATAATATGATAATTCGTGTCCGTTTGGCGGGTCCTCGCGCCTGCGAGCCCCAGCGGCCGCACGGTCATGGCCGTAAAGCCGGAAAAGTAGGCTTAGCGGCAGGTTAACGCTACAAGTCGAATTCGAAACGGCGCTTGAACGCCCCAGCAACGGGTGTGCGCGCATACTGGGGATCGGACCATGTCGGCGAAGCTTGTTCTGGTGACGGCTTGTGCGTTGATCGATCCCGATGGACGCGTGCTGGTCGCACAACGTCCCGCGGACAAACAGATGGGTGGGCTGTGGGAGTTTCCGGGTGGCAAGATGGAGCCGGGCGAGCGTCCGGAGGAGACCTTGATCCGCGAACTCCGCGAGGAACTGGGGATCGAGGTCAAGGAGTCGTGTTTGGCGCCCTTCAGCTTTGCCTCGCACAGCTACGCGGACTTTCATTTGCTCATGCCGCTTTACGTCTGCCGCCGGTGGGAGGGAACCCCGCAGGCGTTGGAACATCAGGCCCTCAAATGGTTGCGGCCGCAGGATTTGAAGGATTATCCGATGCCCGCGGCGGATGTGCCGCTGGTGCCGATGCTCCGGGATTTGCTCTAGAGCGCAGCCAGGAAAAGTGCGCAGCGGTTTTCCGTCCGGCGGCGCGACAACAGCCGACCTGCTTTTTCCGCTGCACCGGTGGTGCCACCGCCATCGAATATACCATGGTGGCAGCCGGCATCGCGGCGGTGATCGTAGCAGCCGTGTCTCAACTCGGCGAACGCGTGCTGGGTTTGTTCAGTACCATCCACTTCTAGGATTCTTTCCCCTTGCACTAAGGTCCACTGCCGTTAAGTTTGCCACCCATGAACACACGCATCCAAACCGTCTATCGTGTCAAAGCTGAGCCTTCGACGATTGAAGCCCGCGCCCGCGGAATTTCCGTGGAGCAGAGTGTGGAAATGCCGGTCGAGCCGATCGACGATCCGTTCGTCATCGACAACATCATCGGCCGGGTGGAAGAGATCAAAGACCTCGGCGGCGGCGACTACGAAGTGCGCATCGGCCTGGCGTCGATCACCACCGGTTACGACGGCGGCCAGCTCATCAACATGATCCTCGGCAACACCTCGTTGCAGGACGGGGTCACGCTGATCGATGCCACGTTCCCACCCGATATTGTGGAAGCGTTCGGCGGACCGAATATCGGCATCGCGGGGGTGCGGGGGCGGGTGAATGCCAAAGGGGCGCTGTCCGCCACCGCGCTCAAACCGCAAGGCACGCCGCCGGCGACGCTGGCGCGACTGGCTTACGATATCGCGCTCGGCGGCATCGATTACATCAAGGACGACCACGGTCTTTCCGATCAGGCCTATTGCCCGTTCTCGGATCGCGTGCCGATGATCGCCGAAGCGGTGCACAAAGCTGGCGAGAAGACCGGCATCCCGACGCGTTATCTGCCGAGTCTCAACGGCACCACCGACAAGATGCGCCAGCAGATCGCGCTTGCCCGTTCGGTCGGCCTCGATGGGGTCTTGATCGCACCGATGCTGTGCGGTTTTTCCACCTTCCAGGTGCTGAAGCGGGAAAATCCCGATTTCCTGTTCATGACCCATCCTTCCATGGCGGGCGGGCCGATGTCGCCGCGGTTCTTCTTCGGCAAGCTGATGCGCCTGCTCGGGTCCGATGCCTCGGTGTTCTGCAATTACGGCGGCCGTTTCGGTTACAGCCCCGAACTCTGCCGCGCCATCGCCGGTTGGTGCCTGCAAGAGGCGCCGGGGCTGAAACCCTGCCTGCCGGTGCCTGCCGGCGGCATGGAATTGAAGCGCGTGCCGGAGCTGCTCGATTTCTTCGGCCGCGATGTTATGCTTCTGATTGGCGGCAGCTTGCTGTCGGCCAAGGACAAGATCACCAAAACGACAGAGGCGTTCTGTAACGCCGTACGGAGCTATTAATGACGGGCCCGGTTCGCCGCTTTTCGGAGTTCCACTGGGAAGACACCGATCTGCTCGCCTACAAGGAAGAGGGCAGCGCGCCGTTCAAAGCGATCACGCGCCAAGTCCTCTTCCATCATCGCGAGCTGAAAAGCGAACTGCGGTATTTTGAGATGGCGGCGGGCGGCTATTCGACCCTTGAGCGCCACCAGCATGTGCACGCCGTTCTGATCCTGCGCGGCGAAGGCCAATGCATGATCGGCGGCGAAGTGTTCGACGTCGGCGAAAACGATCTCGTCACCATCGAGCCGATGACCTGGCACCAATTCCGCGCCAATGCCGGCGAGCCGCTCGGCTTCCTCTGCATGGTCAACGTCGAGCGCGACAAGCCGCAACTGCCGACCCCGGTGGAACACAAAGCGCTGGCGGAAAATCCGGCGGTGAAGAAGTTCTTCGGAGAATAGCGCTACAGCTTCTGTTCCTTCACTCCCAGCACATCGGCCAGCCGCATCTTGGCACTGCCGGGGCGAAGCGGTTTGGGTTGGCTTGGGTCGGGCGCCCAGCCGGTCAGATAGATGATGTCGAAGGTAGCGCGCAGATGCCCGTCGGGATCGGCGTGATAGGTCCGATAATGGTCCAATGCCGCCGCCAGGGTGTCGCGGCGCAAACGTCCTAGCCGCCCGGCGAGCGCATTGGTTTCGCCCATCGCTCGCAGGTCCGCGACCAGGGTGAAAAAATCGCGATAGCGCACGGTGGTGCGTTCGAGATCGGCGACCGGCATGGCAAATCCGGCCCGCTGCAACAGGCTGCCGAGATCGCGTACATCCGCCATCGGCGCGACGCGCGGAGAGATGCCGCCGATCGTCGCCGCTTCGCCGGCCGCAAAGCTGTCGCGCAGCTCGGTCAAGGTTGCGCCGCCGAACACCGCCGCGAGAAACAGCCCGTCCGGCTTTAGCGCCCGCCGGATTTGTACCAACGCTCCCGGCAGATCGTTCAGGGTGTGCAGCGACAGAATGCTCACCGCCAGGTCGAAGCCGTCCTTCTCTGTCAACTGCTCATCGTTGTCGAAAGTCGCTAGCCGCCATGCCGTTGGTGCAGATTGAAGCGTGGCGGAAGCGTGCTCATCTAAAGCTAGCGCGGCTGCGAACGTGCGGTTGACGGGCGCGAGGCGGTCCCCAACCCCCTCCACTGCTTCTCGTACCAAAAATCGCTCGCCCGGCAGCCGCGCGGCTCTTTGCCGGTGCAGCGCCAGCGCCCTTGGATCGAAAATTCGCGGCGGCCCGCCAGTTGGGGGAATGGGGTCCATTGCAGTAAACTAGCAGAATGAGCGCGGGGCTCCAGGGCGTGTTGCAGCGGGCAGGGCGAGGATTCGCCGATCTGTTCTTTCCGCCGCTGTGCCTTCTCTGCCGCGAGCCCGTCGCCGATCCCGACAGCCTGTGTCCGGCCTGCTGGACCGAGATGCAGTTCATCGATGGCCCGGTTTGCGCCCGCTGCGGTCTGCCGTTCGAGATCGACGCCGGTCCCGATACGGTGTGCGGAGCGTGTATCGCCGATCCGCCGCAGTTCGACAAAGCGCGCGCCATCTTGCGCTACGACGATGCCAGCAAAAAACCGGTGCTGGCGCTCAAACATGCCGACCGCCTCGATCTGGTTCCCGCCTTCGCCAAGTGGCTCGATCGCGCCGGACGCGATCTCTTGGCCGAGACCGACATGATCGTGCCGGTGCCGCTGCACCGCTTGCGGCTGTGGAAGCGCCGCTACAACCAGTCGGCCGAGATCGCCCGCGGCCTGTCGCGGCTCTCCGGTGTGCCACTGCAGCCGCTGGTGCTGGAGCGCCGCAAGCCGACCCCGAGCCAAGGAACGATGCCTTCGGCCGCCGCCCGGCGGAAGAATGTAGTCGGCGCTTTTTGCGTCTCCAAACCGGCGCGCGCCGCCTTGAAGGCCAAGCGTGTGCTTCTGATCGACGATGTCCTGACCACCGGTGCCACCGCCAGCGCCTGCGCCAGGGCCTTGAAACGGGCTGGGGCGGCATCGGTATACGTATTAGCCCTAGCCCGCGTTGTCCGCGCCTAGGTCCATCCTATATATAGAACATCATGGCCAAGGTTCGAATCTACACCACTCCGATCTGTCCCTACTGCGCCCGCGCCAAGGCGTTGCTGACCAAGAAGGGCGTTGCCTTCGAGGAGGTCGATGTCTACATGGACGCCGCCGCCCGTAAGCACATGCTGGAGAAGTCCGGCGGCAAGCGCACGGTGCCGCAGATTTTCATCGGCGAGCGCTACATCGGCGGTTGCGATGAGCTTCATGCGCTGGATGCCGAAGGCGGCCTCGATCCGCTGCTGAAGGAATGATCCGCGCCGCCTGTGTGCAGCTTTGCGCCTCCGACGATGTCGCCGCGAATATCCGCTCAGTGTCGGCGCTGATCCGTGACGCGCACGGGCAGGGCGCAACTTTCATCGCCACGCCCGAGAACACCAATTTGATGGCGCCCGATTCCGGCACCAAGCTGGCAAAGACCTTTGCTGAAGACGCCGATCCGGCGCTGCCGGCTTTCCGCGGCCTGGCGGCGGAGCTGGGCATTTGGCTGCTGATCGGCTCGCTCGCCATCAAAGTCAGCGAAACCAAGACCGCCAACCGCTCGTTCCTGATCGCGCCCGACGGCGCCATCGCGGCGCGTTACGACAAGATTCACCTTTACGATGTCGATCTCGCGAACGGCGAGCGCTATCGCGAATCTCGCACCGTCGCGGGCGGCGCTAAAGCCGTCACCGCCGATCTGCCGTTCGGCCGCATCGGGCTAACGGTGTGTTACGATCTGCGCTTCCCGCAGCTTTACCGTGACTTGGCGCAAGCGGGTGCATTTCTGCTCACCATTCCGGCCGCCTTCACCGCCACCACCGGCAAAGCGCATTGGCATGTGCTGCTCCGGGCGCGGGCGATCGAGAACGGTGCTTTCGTATTGGCTCCGGCGCAGACCGGCACCCATCCCGGCGGACGCGCCACCTTCGGGCATTCGCTGATCGTCTCGCCGTGGGGCGAAATTCTCGCCGAAGCTGGCACCGAACCCGGCGTGATCGTCGCCGACGTCGATCCGGCTGCCGCGGTCGCAGCACGGGCGCAAATACCCAGCCTGCGCCACGATCGCGACTACGTGTTACGCCATCTTGCGGAAGGGTCCGTTTCGGCGGAAACTTCGCGGCAAGAGGATTAATGCGTGATTGTCTACAGCGTAAAATGTGCCAACGGCCACGAATTCGAGGGCTGGTTCGGCTCAAGTTCGTCGTTCGACCGCGAGATTGCGGCAGGCGAATGTGCGTGCCCGGAATGCGGCTCGATCGAAATCGAAAAAGCGCCGATGGCGCCAGCCCTCTCCGGTACCAAAGGTTCGACGTCGGTTCCCGCCGGGTGTCCGATGTCCGGTGCGTCCGAAGCGCCGCCGTGCGCTGGGTCCTGCGGTTGTTTTCCAGGGTGATGCCGTGATCGTTTACAACCTCAAATGTGAGAACCGTCACGAGTTCGAAGGCTGGTTTGCTTCCGGCGCAGCGTTCGAGGACCAAGCCGCTGCGGGTCTGCTGACATGCCCGGAATGCGGCTCGGTCGAAATCGAAAAGGCCCCGATGGCGCCGGCGCTTGCGGGCACCAAGAAATCCGTGATCACGGCCGAGGAAAGCAAAAAGCTGCGCCAGTTCGTGGCCGGCATGAAGAAATACGTCAAAGAAAACGCCGATTACGTCGGCAAGGCGTTCCCCGAGGAAGCGCGCAAGATCCATTACGGCGAAGCCGAAGAACGCCACATCTACGGCGAAGCGAGCGTCGAGCAAGCCAAGGAACTGATCGAGGAAGGCGTCGATATCGCCGCCTTGCCGCCGGACTTCGACAAGGAAGCGAACTGATGGTGCGCATCGTTTCGGCCTGCGTGGCAATGGCTGCCGTGGCCGTGGCCGCTCACGGTGCCGCTGATCCGCTCACCGACGGCGATCTCGCCGCCCGTGCGAGCGCGGTCATGAGCGTCAAGGAAGCCCCCGTCGATCGTATACTCGGCCTTCACAAGGGTAGCGCCGTGATCGTCGATGTGCGTGGCGCCGGCGCTTGCCCGCAATCCACCGTGCGGGTCATCCATTACACGGCGGCTCCCGGTCCCGATTGCACCAGGCTCGGCGGTGATACCGCGTCGAGCATGGTCACGGTCAGCATCGCCATCCGCCCGCAACCCCTC
>JAATGK010000062.1 GCA_015654715.1 Alphaproteobacteria bacterium | reverse complement strand
TGGCCGAGGTCGTCGCTGATGAGAAGCCAGCCGCAGATGGCAATCAGGAAGAACGGCACCAGCTGTTTCAGCAGGCCGGGATTGATGAAGGTGAGACTCGCTGCGCCGCACGTCGCCGCCGCCATGGAGAGCAGTGCCGGTTTCCACAACACGCGGATTTCGAGGCGGCCGCTTTTCCAGAACTGATAGGCGGCGCTGAGCGGCGAGAAAATCGCACTCATCTTGTTGGTGGCCAGCACCGAAATCGGCGGCAAGCCGGTCGCCATCAAGCCGGGAATGGTGAGAAGCCCGCCGCCGCCCGCCATCGCGTCGATGGTCCCGGCGACAAGCGCCAGCACGAACAGGCTGAGAAGCTGAAAGGGATCGGCCATTCCCTCTTTTTTCAGAGGGCGGCCGCGGGCGCAACCGTCATAGAGCGCTTTCAGGAAAAGTGGACTTTCCGGTTTTCCGTCCGAAAGCGCGACAATCAAAGAACCTACCGGTCGGCGACTTGGCTGTGCGCTTCCATCGCAATGCGCGCGAGCACGTCTTGGGTGGCGTAACCGTCGGCGGGCAGGGCATGCGCTTTTTGCCAGCCGCGCACGGCCGCACGCGATTTGGCGCCGATCAAGCCGTCAGCCTTGCCGATGTCGAAGCCGAGCGCCAGAAGAGACGTCTGCAACGTCAGCCGCTCGTCGCGGTTGAGCGGCAAGAGCTGCCGCGGCCACGCCGCCACCACTGCGGGTGCGCCTTTGATCTGGTCGCCGAGCAGACACACTGCCAGCGCATACGACGCCGCGTTGTTGTAGCGCAGCACGACCTTGAAATTGGGGAACACCAAGAATGCCGGGCCTTGCGCGCCTGCGGGCAGGTAAATGCTGGCGGTCTGGTCGGCCGCCGGAAGCTCGGTGCCAGCGATCGTCTTGACGCCCAACTTGCGCCACGCTGCCACCGATTTTGCGATGTCGAGATCGGCGTCCTCATAGGCAAAGCTTGGCGGCAACGCCACTTCATAGCCCCACGGCTTGCCGTCGACCCAGCCGGCACCGGCGATCACATGGGCGGTGGAGGCTAGCGCATCGCCCGGGCTCGTCCATAAATCGATCTTGCCGTCGCCGTCGCCGTCCACCGCCTCGCCGAGGAAGGTGGTCGGTACGAATTGGGTCTGGCCGAAGGCGCCCGCCCAAGAACTCGTCATGGTATCGGCCGGGTAGTTCTCCCGCTGCATCATCTTGAGGGCGGCGATCAGTTGCGGTCGGGCATAATCCGTACGCGGACCATCATAGCTGAGCGTCGCCAGCGCCTCGAACATGTTGTAGCGGCCCATGCCGCGGCCATAGTCGCTCTCGTTACCCCAGATCGAGACCAGGATTTCCGGCGGCACATGGTAGCGGTCGTGGATGCGCGTCAGAATGTCGGCATCGCCGACCGCCAGCGCCCGCCCATTGCTGATGCGCTCGGCCGATACCGCGTTGTCGATATAGTCCCAAATCGGGCGCGTAAATTCCGGCTGGTTCAAATTGTGGTCGAAGACGCGCTGGTTGCGGCTGATTGTCCGCGTCGCGGCGTCATAGGTCTCGGCCGTGATCCCGGCGGCGAGCGCTTGGGAGCGGAAATCCCCCAAAAAAGCGGTAAAGGCAGCATCTTCCACCGCCGGCGAGGGGGTGGGGACCGGAATGCCGGTCTCATCGGCCCCGTAAGCCGCCGCCATGATGATCAGGCCCAGGACATAGGCCAAAAATAGGACAATTCCACGCACTTTAATTGCGCCCCCTTGGCTCAATTCGGGCCATTCTTAGCACGATCCCTGGGACCATTTGCGACGGAATCCCCACAGTTGACACCCAAATCTACGCCGACTAGAACCGCGCCTCTTCGGCGGGGCCAATCTCGCAGTTTTCCGAAGTTTCAAAAGGCGTGCCATGAAGATCCGCAACTCGCTCCGCTCGCTTAAGAAGCGCGACAAGGACTGTCGCGTGATCCGCCGCCGCGGCCGCACCTACGTCATCAATAAGAAGAACCCCCGTTTCAAGGCGCGCCAGGGTTAATTCCAGGCCACAAACCGGACATTCGCTCTACCCGGGCGCGGTTCGGGTGGTTTACGTTTGCGCCATGCGGAAGTTTCTCCTCGCTTTTGTGTTGCTGTTGCCCTTGAGCCTTCCGGGTGCCTTGGCGGCCGGTCCGCCGCAGCAAGCTGTGGACAAGCTGTTTGCTCAGCTCAAAACGGCCCAAACCCCGGAAGACGCCAAACCCTTAGAAGCCCAGATCCTGGCCTCGTTCCAGGCTTCCGGCAGCCCTTCGGCCGATCTGTTGCTGACCCGGGCTGACGCCGCGCTCAGCGCCGGCAAGAAGGACGTCGCCCGCCACCTCTACGACACCATCACCGACATCGCGCCGCGCTTTGCCGAAGGCTGGCACCGCCGCGCCCTGATGCAACAGGACGCCGGTGACGACGGCGCCGCGATGGTGTCGCTGCAGAAGGTGGTGGCGCTCAATCCGCGCCAGTTCGAGGCCATGACCCAGCTCGCCGAGATGCTGGAGGACTTTGGCCAGAAGGCCGAGGCCTTGAAGCTCTACCGCCGCGCCATCGCCCTCGACCCGCTCTATGAGGGGCTGGGGCAGCACATCGACGGCCTCAGCCGCGCGGTCGAGGGGCAGGGGATTTAGCGGGGCATTCACGTGCCGGCCGCCAATCCGCACCCGGGCCGCAACCCGCCGCACGGCGCCGTTCTCGACATAGGTGATGCAAGTGATGCGGCGCCGCGGCGGCCGGGCGGCCTTGCGCGTGGCGATGATCGCTTCGGCCTGGGCAATGGCGGCGTTGGCGCGGGCGACGAGCGCATCCACTTTGGCTTTGTAGGTCCGCAGTTCGGCCGATTCCGGCTTGGCGGCGTTGCGATTGCCGAATGGTGCGCCCGGCTTCGCTTTGGCTATGCCGGGCAAGCCAACCTTGCGGGTGCCTCTGACACGGCGGCGAATTCCAGAAGATTGCGCAAGATAATTGTTATGAGATTTTCGCGGCGACCCCTCCCCCCCGGTCGTCGCGCTTTCACCGGCACCACATTTACCACGAATTTCAAGGCGCGGCAGTCTTAGGGACGCGTTTTCGGACGGAAAACCGGCGACCACTTTTCCTGAAAACGCTGGTATGCGCGCGCGCAAACGGCGCACCGGACGGCGCATCGCGTCGATCAGCAGCGCTGGGGTTTGCGAGATTGCGAATGCTTCTTTCATGCACCATGCGAATTGGGGAGACCCCAAAAAGATGGGAACCGGCGGCGCCAAGTTCAAGGCGGCGGAAGCGGACGAACGGCAAGATTGGTTCCAACTTCGGACATTCCGGCCCGGCTAGGATCGTCTGGGTTGCGCCAATAGTCGCCCTTCCGGCACGGGGGTGAGTTCCGCGACTGCGGCGTTGCCGCCAGTCTGGAAACGCCTGCCCACGTTACTATTTCTGTTCCGACCGGCTTGCCAGACAATCCGCAAGGCTCTTGCGCATGTCGGCAATGCCATCGACCTCGGAATAGAATTCACCCCACGGCAGATGCCACGTGATCGAAGACGCCTTTTCGAGGCGATCCAGGAAACCCTTATCGACGACGAAACTTGCCGTCTTCACGCCGGTGGTAAGCTGTACCGGCACCGGCGTATCCTCGTCGATCTCAAACGTTGCCTTCACTTTGTCGCTGCGTTGGAGAGTCCAGCCCATCCAGGCGGGACCAAATGTAAAGCGCCCATCTGGATGCAAACTCGCCATGCTATCGACTTGCAAACCATGGCGCGTGGCATGGCACGCTAGATCGCCTTTCTCTCCAGGCCTGACGGACCATGTGCCCCAGCCGATGGCGGCCAGATCGGTTACCTTGGGAATACCAACACATTTGGCAGCCGCGTCCATAGCCTCGTCCAGGCGCGAGCCGTCAAACACATTGTCTCCGCCGCGCACGGTGAGCGTGAGCTGCTTGACGTTTCGCAGCGCCATGCTGAGCTTGATATCGAGAACGATAAGGTAGACGCCACCACTACCATGTGTCTTGACCTTCACCGGCGGGTGATCGTCGAGCTTCATAGTGGCTGCATAATCCCCATCGGGAATTTGCGGGGCGGTCCCTACCATCATGAAGCCGAGGAGATAGCGGCTGCGGTACACCTGGATGCCAGCGGAACCTTCCTTGAACAGATTGACATGCGCGGATGCCGAACAGCTGTTCGGCTCCGAACCCTGCATCACGTCCAGCGGTT
>JAATGK010000253.1 GCA_015654715.1 Alphaproteobacteria bacterium | reverse complement strand
TGCTGTTTGTCTCCTGCTAGCGGTTCCGGCTTCGGCGCGTGAAATCGTCGATATGTCGGGACACCACGTTACGGTGCCGGATGCCATTCACCACGCTTATGCGATGACGCATGCGTTTCCGCTGATTACCGCAATCGCGCCCGATCTGGTGGCCGGGTTTGCCTCGCCGATGCCGCCAAAGCCGGAGATGTTGGAGTTCCTTCCCGCGGGCATGGCGGGGCTGCCCAATATCGGCGGCGGCGCCGAGGCCAACATGGAAAAGCTGAAAGCGTTCGGCATCGACGTCGCCTTCGGCTGGACCTCCACCGGCGAGCAATATCCGGTCAAGAACCTGGAGCGGATCAATGTGCCGGTGATATTCATCGATGTCGATCGGCTAGCGCAATATCCCGGTACCTTCCGCTTCCTCGGCAAGTTATTTCATCGCGAGGCGCGCGGCGAAGCGTTGGCGAAAGCGCTGGAGGAGATTACGGCGCGTCTCAAAAAATCCGCTGCCGCGGTGAAAGACAAGCCGCGCGTCTATTATGCCGAAAGCATCGACGGCCTGACTTCGCAATGCGACGGCACCGACCGCGCCGAAGTGATCGGTTTGGCGGGCGGGCGCAATGCGCTACCTTGTAATCAGACGGCGCTGACAGCTGATCACTACGCGATCGATCTTGAAACGCTCCTCACCATCGATCCCGATGTGATCGTCACGCGCTTTGCCGCCACGGCCGCTGCCATCAAATCCGACCCGCGCTGGGCACGGCTGAGGGCGGTCAAGGCCGGCAAGGTTTATGCGGTGCCCGCTTATCCCTTCAACTGGTTCGACCGGCCGCCGTCGTTTATGCGCGCGCTCGGGGCCGAGTGGCTGGCCGTCAAGCTTCATGCCGGGCTTTATCGCATCGATCTGAAGGTGGAAGTGCGCCGCTTTCACCACGTCTTTTTTGGTACCAATCTGACCGATGCTCAGGTCGACAAGCTGCTTTCGCCATGAGTTGTTCGCTGTCAGCGGAAATCGAGATGAAACAAGTCCGGCGCCGCGCCTTGTGGCGGACCATCGCGGCGGCGGGGCCGCCTTGGGAATTGGTCCTCGCCGCAGGGTTGTTGCTGGCGATGGTGCTGGCGCTCAGCGTCGGAAAATATCCCATCCGTGTTGGCGAAATTCCGCAGTTCGTCCTGGCGTCACTCAGGCTGGATAACATGGCGGCAGGCCGCTATGCCGCACTGGCCAATGTGATCATCGACATCCGCTTGCCGCGGGTGCTGGCGGCTGTGCTGGTGGGATCGGCATTGGCCAGTTCCGGCGCCGCGTTCCAGGCGGTTTTCCGCAACCCCCTGGTGTCGCCCGGGCTGCTGGGGGTGTTGGGCGGAGCCTCGTTTGGCGCGGCGCTCGGCATCGTGCTCGGTCTTTCGTGGTATTTGGTGCAAGCGCTTGCCTTCGTGATGGGCCTTGGCGCCGTCGTGTTCGGCGTAGTGGTGGCGCGCCTGTTCGGCAATTCCTCGACCTTGACGCTGGTGCTCGGCGGCATCGTCAGCGGGGCGCTGTTTTCCTCATTGCTGTCGATCATCAAATATGTTGCCGATCCGATGAATGCGCTGCCGAACATCGTCTATTGGCTGATGGGAAATTTGGCACAATCGAATCTCGCTCAGATCGCCTGGCTCGCGATTCCGATGGTCGGCGGCGTGGTGCTCCTCGGCGTACTCGGCCGGGCGCTCGATGCGCTCGCCATGGGCGACGACGAGGCGCGCTCGCTCGGCGTGCCGGTTGGGGTGATCCGCTTTGCCGTCATCGCCACCGCGACCCTGGTGTCTTCGCTCACCGTCTCGATCGCCGGCATGATCGGCTGGATCGGGCTCATCGTGCCGCATGTCGTGCGCCTCGGTTTGGGGGCCTCCAACACGCGGCTGATGCCGTCCGCCGCTTTGTTCGGCGCGATGTTCCTCTTGGGCGCCGATTATCTCGCCCGTACCCTCGTCGATACGGAGATTCCGGTCGGCATCGTCACCGAACTGCTCGGCATTCCGATTTTCCTCGTGGTCCTCAACCGCAGCAACCGGGGCTGGAATGAGCACTGAAACGCTTGCCGCTGACACCATCTATTTCTCGCGCCAAGGCCGCGCCGTATTGGTGGGCACCACGCTGTCGCTGGCCTCGCAAGAAATCGTCTGCCTGCTCGGTCGCAACGGTGCCGGCAAAACCACGCTGCTGCGGATCTTGCTGGGCTTTCTTCGCCCCGATCACGGAACCGTTCGGCTCGATGGCCGATCCCTTTCCGGCGTCTCGCGCCGCATGCTGGCGCAGCGCGTCGCTTATGTTCCGCAACTGCACCAGCCGCCGTTTCCGTATCTGGTGCGCGAAGTGGTTGGGATGGGGCGCCTACCCTCCACCGGCCTGTTCGGCCAGACCTCGCGGGTCGACCACAATGCCGTGGAGGCGGTAATGGTCAGTCTCGGCATCGCGCCACTGGCGGATCGCCACTACACCCAGCTTTCCGCCGGCGAACGCCAGTTGGTGATGATCGGCCGGGCACTGGCGCAAGGGGCGCGTTTGCTGGTGATGGACGAACCCTTCACCGGCCTCGATTATGGTCATCAGATGGAATTCATGGACCGTTTGCGCAGCTTAAAGGGCCAGGGCTACGGCATTCTGGTGACGACGCATCAGCCTGATCACGCCGCCATGATTGCTACCCGCGTTACCACCTTGGTGGCGGGGCAAATCGCCGATGATGGGCCGCCGGCAGACGTCATCGTCCCGGCCGTCATCCGCCGTCTTTATGGTGTCGAGATGCACAGCTTCGGCTGCGCTCAATCCTCGTAAGGCACTACCAGCACCGGCCGGTCGAGCAGCGGCAATAACTGTCGCCGGATACCGCCCAGGGTCTGCATCGCCAGGGCGCAACCGAGACAGCGCCCCGTCAGCCGCACCCGCACGCGATCATTGTCGAAGCAGACATATTCGATATCGCCGCCATCGGCTTGAATGGCAGGCCGTGCTGCCGCAATGGTATCGGTGATGATGGTCAGCCGCTCGTCATCGCTCATAGGTCGTCGGCGTCCGCCATCAGAGTGTAAGTATCGCCCAAAGCATCAATCGGCGGCGGCGGCGATTTTTCGGCGAGTTTTTTGGCGTTCTCGATCCACGACAGACCGCCGTAAACAATGCCCAGACTGACCTCGTTGAGCAGATCGATGATGTCATGGCCTTCATCGACAATGATCGGCTGGACCCCCAGCGCCATCAGCCGCCGGATCGAAGAGGCGCCAATCGAGGCGGCATAGACCGCGTGGCAATGCTTAACGAAATCGAGCTTGACCAGAACTTTGTCGAGCACGGTGCCAGTCAGGCCTTTGCGGACGGCGTCGCCCTGCGGTTCGGCCTTGGCGAATTTCGCGAACGCCACCAGATCGGCGCGCCCCGGCTCGACGTCGTAAATCACCAAACTCTCCGCCCCGCCGAAATGCAGGTTGACGGTTTGCTTGTCGGTGGAGGCAAAAGCAATTCTCAGCATGGCGGCGCTTAGCGATCGCGCGGCGTCCCTTGCCAATAGATCGAGCGATAGGGGCGGATTTCCTGATACTGCGCCGCCACCAGATTGGCGAGTTCGAACAAGGTTTGCCGGGCGCCGCCATATCCGGTCCAGGTCTTCAGATGCGCGCCGTAGCTGTCGTAGATCGGAAATCCGGCGCGCAAATGCGCCGCGCCGAGCCGCCGGGCGATGTCGGCGCCGTGCGAATTGGTGACCAGCACTTCAGCCGCACGCTCGCGGGCCAGGCTTTCGAAATCCTCGAGATCGCCGACAATCGTATCGGCCCCGCGCAGGCCCGCACGTGGCGGCGCCGAGATCACATTGCCAACGACCTCCACTCCCATGCTCGCGAAAAAGTCCGCTAACATCGCGGTCAGATCGGCGTCGGCGGCGATGGCGACGCGAGTACCGCCGACTTGAAACCGACAATCGACCATGGCGTCGAGGAGGCGATCGCGTTCGCGCACGATCCGCGGCGGCGCCGGGCGTCCGGAAATTGCGGTCAGCGCCTCGGTGAAGGCGTCACAACCCGTGAGACTCATCAGATCGGCGAAGCGATAGTCCGGCACGCCCGTATTGATCTTGAGAAGGTCCGCGGCGCGAAACACCGAAGGTCCGATCGCCAGCGTCGCTTGCGACCGCCGCATCGCGGTAATGGCGTCAAGCTTGGTCCCGCCATAGCTGAGTGGCGAAAAGCCGTCGTCGGTCAGATGGCCGTCGAGCGAATCGCCGATGTCCGGCAGCACGAGCGGCGTGAGGCCGAAGGCTTCCACCCATTGCTTGATCGCATCGATGTCGCCTGGTGTCAGCATCGCCGAAGCGAGCACAGTCACCCGGCCTGGCTCTGCCGGCAAGCGCGGGGCCGGCGGCAACAGGGTCGCGATGATCGCTTCCAGCGCCAGTGCGAATCCGGATTCGAGATTGCCGCGCACGTCTCCCGCGGCCACCGGCACCACCGGGATAGCCGCGAATTCGGGATACTCGGCCCGGAACGCGGTGATGGTGCGCGGAATGTCAGCGCCTTGCATTTCCGACAGTCCCGTGGTGATCAGGCCAATCACGGCAGGTTTGTTTTTGCGGCAGATGGTGGCGAGCGCCGTGACCACATTATCGTCGGCACCGAGCACGGCGGTCAGTGCCTCCATCGCCGTCGTCTGCAGTGCGATCGGCTCGTGAAAGTGGCGCATGAAAAACAACTTGTCAAAAGAGGTGCAGCCCCGGGCGCTGTGTTCCAGCGGCATGGCACGCGCCAGGCCCAGGATAGCCAAAGAGGCCCCAATGGCCTGACTTGCCTTCAGCGGGTTGACGGAGAGTGCCTTGGGTTCGGTCATAAGCCGCTCCGTTTGCGCCCAGGGCTGCACCAGCTCGGCGCATTAACCTGCCGCCAGACAGGCGAATGCACCGCGCGTTCGAGATTCTTGGCCAGTTCGATCATGCCGTCATAACCGGCATAACCGATGCGGCGGACGTGATCGACGTCGAGCAAGGGGATGCGCGATTTCCACGCCGGATAGATGTAGCGGTCGCCCGCCACCAGAATGTCGGCCTGGTTGTCGCGATAGGCCGCAATCAGCGCGAGCTGGTCGTTGTCCGCGATCAGCTTCGCTTCGGGACCCATCAAATTGTGAATGCGGGCCTTGTCCTCTTCGGTCGATTTCTCGATGCCGGTAGCGGCCACTTGAACGCCAAGGTCCTGCATCGCCGAGACCAGCGACCAGGATTTGTAGCCGCCGGAAAAGATCAGTGCCCGCGTCCCGGCAAGGCGCGCGCGATAGGGTGCGATGGCAGCGCGCACGCGTGCTTCTTCGCGGGCGATCATGCTTTCCGTTCGGCGTACCAGGCTGGCGTCGCCGAGCAGCCGCGCCAAGCCGCGGAAAGCGGCCGAGGTATCGGCCATGCCATAAAAGCTGCCTTCGAAGAAGGGAGTGCCATAATCCTCTTTCAGCTTGCGCGCCACATGCAGCATGGCTTTGGAACACACCACCATATTGGCTTCGGCCCGGTGCATGGTTTGCACTTCACGAAAACGGGCGTCGCCGGAAAAGGTACAGAGAATGCGCAGGCCCAGCTCATCGAACAGCGGTGCGACGTTCCAGAATTCGCCGCCGACATTCCATTCGCCGATCAGATTGATGTCGTGGGTGCTGCCGCCCTCGGGTGCGGTACCGGGCGGCGGCGGATTGGGCTCGCGGGTGCCGATCACATATTTATAGATGGTATCGCCGGCGATGCGGTTGCCCAGATTCTTGTTGCCGTAAAAGCCAGCGGCATCGACCGGAACGACCGGCGTGCCGAATTCGGCCTCCGCCGCTTTACAGATCGCCTCGAAATCGCTGCCCTGCATCGCCGGAATGCAGGTCGTGTAGACGAACACCGCCGGCGGCGCGAATTTCGCGACCGCTTCGCCGATAGCGTCGAACAACTTGTGTTCACCGCGGCCCAGGATCACGTCCATCTCGGTCAGATCGGTGGTGAGCCCCAGCCGAAACATCGAAGCGCCGCTGGAGCGGGTGCCGCGATTATCCCAGGAGGTGCCGGTGCAGCCGATCGGCCCATGCACCAGATGGGCGACATCAGCGATGGGCAGCAGCGCGTTGCGGGCGCCGTCATAGCAGCAGCCGCCTTGCGTCGCGCCGGGCGCCGGTTTGGCGCAGCCGGATTTGGTCTTGCGGTTATGGGCGCAGGCCGGTTCGTTGGTTAAAACGGCAAGATCGTGGCGCGTGGCCTTCAGCCTTCATTCTTCGCCTTGTGCCAAGCAAACGGCGGGCCAGTTCCGGTCTGACGCCAAGTGACACGGTAAAACGACAATGTCGTGTAAGAAGGACGAGATGAGTACCCGTTTTATCCCGTCGTCGTTGTTACACGACATCGTCGTGTAGGAAAGACGACAGAGTT
>JAATGK010000049.1 GCA_015654715.1 Alphaproteobacteria bacterium | reverse complement strand
TTCGGCGGGCACATGAGCGAGTCGCCAATGGTACTGCGCGTTTAGCGAACGGCAGATATCGTCGCCAGCATGGCTTGCGGCATCTTTGTCGGCGACCACCACGATCAACGCGTCATCGGTGTCGAGCTTTTCCAGCGCGGTCAGAAGGCGCGCCAGCGCGTACGGGCGCTTGAAAGTCGGAATGGCGACGACGATCTCAGCCAATCTGCCGCCTCCACTTGTTGGCGAGCGGAATCAGCATCGCCACCATCACGACCTCACCGGCCAGGACGCCGCCAAGCGACCACAACGGACCGATCAGAATGAGCAGCACCAGCGTCAGCACCAGCGCCACCGCGCTCGACACGCCGCTGATCCAGGCGAGCCGCGAGTAGCCGCCGGTCGCCATGATGAAGACGGCCTCCGGCGTGCGCACGACGCGCAGAACCGTAATGCCCACCCAAAAGGCGAGGACGACCAGGACGTCGTTCACCTGGAAGTGCTTCAGCAAGAGATGCGGAAACCAAAACACGAGCGCCAGCGCCAACAGAACGGTTCCGGCTAAGACTGCGCCCGCCGCCGTTCTAAATTCGTTAACCACGCCAAAGGCGCCTTTCAGATCTTTCGCGGCGATTTTCCGGGCCATCACCGGCTGATCGATGTCAGGAAGCGCGCCCAAAACTAGGCTGGCGGGGCGCATGAACAGGGCCCCCAGGGCCAAAAGGCCGAAGGCGCCGGGGCCGGAAATGAAAGTCACGAGATAGGCATGGCAGTTGGCGGCCATCTCGGTCAGCACCACGCCGAGCAGCGACCAGCGGGTCACGTCGTGCCACATCGGGCGATAGGCGGAGAGCTGCGGCGCCTTGAAAGCGTCCAGCAGCCGGACGGCATAGTCGCGGCCGAACGCGGGCATCGCCAGCAGCGTCGCCACCACCAGCGCCACCGCGGCGTTGGCCAGCGAGAACAATCCCGCTGCGGCCAGCGCCGACAGCGCCGCGATCAAAACCAGCGCATAGACGATGTCGGAGGCCGCCACGCGCTCGATAGCGCCCAGCACATTGGCGTAGGAGCGGGCAAACGACCGGGCGGTGAAAACGGCCGCATAAATGCCGAAGACCAGCGCGGCAACGGGCGCGGCGCCCGTGGACGCCATCATCGCCGCCACAGCGACGAAAGCCAGCAGCGAAACCAGCAGGGACATGTTGAGGAGGGTCTTGAGGTCCGCCTCGGCGCTCGCGGCTTCTTTGCCGCGGGTCATCGCGGCAGGCGCCCCCAGCATGGCGCCGGTGGCCGACAGGCAGAACGGCACCACGATCATCAGGAAAGAGAAATGGCCGAAATCGGCGGGCCTGAGCAGCCGCAGGAACAACAGCGAGGCAACGAAATGGGCCCCGGAAACGGCCACCGGGCCGAGTGAGGTCAGACCGTAACGGTAGGTGCTGCGCCAGACGGCTGCCGCCCAGCTTTCCCCGCCGATCTGTTGTCCCGTTGCTGACATAAAGCCGTCAGCTTGCAACCTTCTTGCCGGTTCGCAGCAGCAACATGGCGATGGCGACCGGATTGGTGATCATGTACCGCCAGAACAGGCGGCGCGGCTCCTGCCACAGCCGGAATAGCCATTCCAGGCCATTTTTCTGCATCCAGCCGGGCGCGCGGCGGTAGTCACCGGCAGCAAAATTGAAGCAGCCGCCGCAGGTCACCACCCATCCCACTTTGAGACGGGATTTGTTGCGCAGGCAGAATTCGTATTCGAACGGCACCCCGAGGCCGACCCAAAGCACATCGGCGCCGGAAGCATTGATCGCTTCGACGATCGCCTCTTCCTCGTCGCGGCGGAAATAGCCGTTACGGCGACCGACAATCTCGACGCCAGGATAGGCCTCTTTCACATTGTTGGCGGCGCGGGCGTTGATCTCGTCCGTCGAACCCAGCATGAAGAATTTGAGGCCGAATTCGGCAGCGGCCCGGGCGGCATCAAACAAAAAATCGGTGGTGGCGCTGCGTTCGGGGACCGCGATTTTGGAGAGCAGCTTGGAAGCGACCACGACCGGCTCGCCATCGGCGTGGATCAGGTCGGCCTGCTCGAAGGTGGCGCGAAACCTGGTGTCGAACGCCGCCATGGCGATGGCATGGCCGTTGGAGGCGAAGACGAGACGCGGCATCCGCTGGCCGCCGCGGGCGGCCAGGCAATCGCCGACCATCAAGCCGCCGAGCTGGCCGCGGGAAATGCAAGCCGTACGCAACCCGCCGATCGTGACGCGGGAATAAACCCGTGCGCCGGAGCGGCGTTCTTGCTGAACGGTTGCGGCGGCGCTCATCAGAACGCATTCCTCGGGCGGATGATGGCGAACGGAGTCTTGAGCAGGATCTTGAGATCGAGCGCAAAACTGGCGTTTTTCACGTACCAGACGTCGTGATCGATGCGGGCTTGCATCACGGCGAGGGTCGGAGTCGGGCCGCGATGGCCGTTGATTTGGGCCCAACCGGTCATGCCGGGCTTGGCCGCGAAGCGATGCACGTAATCGGCGATCTCGCCGCCGTAATACGCGTCATGCACTTTGGCGTGCGGGCGCGGGCCGACCAGCGACATGTCGCCATTGACGACATTTAGGAGCTGCGGCAGTTCGTCAATCGAATAGCGGCGCAGGAAGGCACCGAGCCGCGTCGTGCGCGGATCGCCGGCAACGGCCTGTTTCACTTCGTCGCCGTGTTCCATGACGTGCATGGTACGGAATTTCAGGATTTCGAAGGTGCGGCCACAGACGCCGGTGCGCTGCTGGCGGAACAGCACCGGGCCCTTGGAGTCGATCACAATGAGCGCGGCAATGATGAGCAGCAGCGGAGCAAACAACAGCACCGCAGGAATGGCGACCACAAGATCGAGCGCGCGTTTGCCCAGGCTTACCGACCAATCGTCGTTGGTATTGCTTGGTGCGAACCACGCGGCGGCATCGGCCGGCAGGAAGTCGATGGGCGACGGCAAGGCCGCAATCGCCGCTCCGATTGAATCGGATTTGGCCAGAACGACGGCTGGACTTTGATGCAGGCTCACGGACGGGACCGGGTAAGGGCTTCGATTGCTCCGTTTGCAGAGTTGATGCCAGTGCCGCCAGTCCGATCCGTTCCAAATCGCGACGGCCCGTGCCCGATTGCAGTGTAAACGTCTCTTAGCTAGAAGCGTCCCGTGCCGGGACAATGATTGGTTAAAATCAAACTAGTTCGGCGCGAGGACTCATTACGGTTGCTCACCCAGAAACCACACAACCTGCGCTGAGGCCTTGCGAATTGTAGAGCACGGACTGTTCGCTTAACGAACGAACATCTTCCGCTATACTTGCGCCACAATGGCCGATTAACCAGCGGTCGTGATATCGGATGTATTCCGCGCAACTTGGGGTACAAGTCGTGACGGCGCATGGGGATGCGCATGACGATTGCAGGGCAGTAAACAAGTGGCAGGGGTGCTTCAACCGATGGATAGAAGGCACACTAATGACAAAGACTACGGAGAACGGATCTCCGAACCCGCTTGATATAGCCCTTGGATCTCGCATTCGTTTGCGCCGCCGTGAGCTGGGATATTCCCAGGAGCAGTTGGCGCGCGAAGTCGGCATCACGTTTCAACAGGTGCAGAAATACGAGCACGGCACGAACCGCGTAAGCTTCTCGCGTCTCGTCGAAATTGCCCAGGCGCTCAATTGCGGCGTCGTGGACATCGTCGGCGACCTCGCACAGCCCGGCGAAAGATCGACCTTCTAGCGCCACCTGGCACACCTCAACGAACCGGGCGCCACCGAGCTGCTCGATGCTTACGCGTCGATCCAAGCTCCCAAGCACCGGCGCGCCATCCTCAACCTCGCCAAGCAATTGGCCGAGGGCAAGGCTGACGAGTTGTACGGGATCACTGAAGAAACCGCCGCCTAGAATATTTCACCGTTTCATGAAAACGATGAAACGCTCTGGAATCTGTATCTGTCGCGGTTTCGAGCGGAACCCGGTTTTCACTTTTCCTGAAAACGTTTTCAGGCGGAAAACCGGTTCCCAGCTTTCCTTAAAACGCTTTAACCTGAGTTGCGCAGCCCCGCGGATATACCGTTGATCGACATGTGAATGGCACGGCTCGTGCCTTCACTGTCGTCACCGGCTCTGCGGCGGCGCAGCAGGTCGACCTGGAGATGGTTGAGGGCGTCGATGTACGGCAACCGCAGCCGGATCGACGACATCAGCTTCGGGCTACGCTCGAGCAGAGCCCGTTGTTCGGTCAGCGCCAGGATCGCCTCGACGGTGGCGTGCCATTCCTTCTCGATGTTCGCGAAGATGGCGCCCGCCAGGTCTTTGTCTTCGACCAGTTCGGAATACCGCCGCGCGATCGCCAGCGACGACTTCGCCAGCACCATTTCCATGTTGGAGACGGTGGTGCGGAAGAACGGCGACGTCTTGTACAGCGGCCGCAAATGTTCGATGCCCATTTCGCCGACGGCGGTACCGAAGCCGTACCAGCCGGGCAGCATCACGCGCGCTTGGCTCCACGAGAATACCCACGGGATGGCGCGCAGATCCTCGATCCGCTCGGACGCGGTGCGCGAAGCCGGGCGCGAGCCGATCTTGAGATCGGAGATTTCCGGTAACGGCGTCGACTCGCGGAACTAGGTGGCGAAGCCGGGCGTGTCGTAGACCAAGGCGCGATAGGACTTGAACGCCACATCGCTCATCATCGACAAGAGGATTCCGGCCTCGCCGTCGGCGGCATCGGTGTCGTGATTGAGCTCCGACAACATCGCCGCGACGATGATGGTCTCGAGGTTGCGGCGGCCGAGTTCCGGGTCGCCGTATTTTGACGCCACCACTTCGCCCTGTTCGGTGATGCGGATACCTGAGGCCGACGCATTGCAGGGCAGCGCCCGGATGGCATCGAAGCTGGAGCCGCCACCGCGGCCCACCGCACCGCCGCGGCCATGGAAGAAACGCATCTTGATGCCGCGGGCGGCGGCGAGATAGGTCAGCCGCGCGATGGACGTGCGGATTTCCCAGTTCGAGGTGAGATAGCCGCCGTCCTTGTTGGAATCGGAATAGCCGATCATCGCTTCCTGAATGGCGCCCTGTCCGTCGAGCAGCGCGCGCACGAACGGCATGTCGAGCCGGGCGCGCATGATGTCGTCGCTGGCACGAAGGTCGCGCACGGTCTCGAACAACGGGACGATGCGCAACGCCGCGCTGGGGCGTTCGCCCGGCGTGAACAGGCCCGTCTCTTTCATCACGATCGCGGTTTCGAGAAAATCGGAAATGCTCTCGGTGTGCGAGATGACGTAATTGGTGATGGCCCCGTCGCCGAACCGGCGGCGCAGATCGGCCGCTTTGTCGCCGATTTCAAGTTCGCTGGAGGTTTCCTCCGAATAGGTCCGATACGGCGAGCGCAGCAGCCGCGGCCCCGACAACTCCTTGAGCAGGAGCGCGACGCGCTCTTTCTCGCCAAGCGCGCTATAGGACGGCACCACACCGGCGCTGGTGAGAAGTTCGTCGACCACGCGTTCGTGCACCGCCGAATTCTGGCGCAAATCCATGGTAGCGAGGTGGAAGCCGAAGGCCCCGACCGCTTCTTGCAGCGTATGGAGACGGCCGTCGATGAGATCGTCGTCGCCGTTTTCCTTAAGCGAATCGACGATGACGTCGAGATCGGCAGCGAATTCCTCAGGTTTCTCGTAAGGCTCTGCCTCCCAGCGCGACGCCAGTGTCGGACCGCGGCCGCACAGTGCCTTGCGCGTGGCGGCCAGCCGCGAATAGCACGTGACCAGCGCCCGGCGGTATGGTTCGTCGACCTGCTGGCGCGAGACGTATTCCGGGGCGGCAGCCAAAGCTTTGAGCGCCACACTGGTGCCGGCAAATTCCTCCGACAGCGATAGCTCGCTGCCAAGCGTGTTCACTTCACTGAGATAGTGATCGAGCATCACCTCGGCTTGGCGGCGCACGGCATAATCGAGCGTCTGCGCGGTGACGTAGGGATTGCCGTCGCGGTCGCCGCCGACCCAGGAGCCGGGCCGCATATACGGCACCACCGGCCCCGTGAGCCCATAGAGCTTGGCGATCCGGCGCTTGACCAGGGGAAGTTGCGTCACAAAGGTGCGGGCAAACACCGCGATGGCGTTCTCGATCTCGTCGGTGACGTGAATGCGCACGGCGCGGAACATGCGCGTCTGCCACAAGGTGCGGATATCGCGCTTGAGCTCGGCCTCGATCTCGACGTCTTCGCCTTCGTGCAGATTGGCATCGTCAAGCCGCTCGAGCAGGTGGGCGATGTCGGCCTCGCGATCGAGGATCGATTTGCGCCGCACTTCGGTCGGGTGGGCGGTGATCACCGGTGAGATCAGGGCCTGGGAAAGATAGGTGTTCGCCTGCTTGGAGCTGACCCGCATGTGGTGTTCGAGCTGCTGCAAGGCGCCAGGGCCTTTTTCCGACCGGATCCAGTGGTCGTCGGCGATATTGGCGAGTTGGGAAAAGATCGCGAAGGCGCGGATCAACAGCGCCACTTCACGCGGATCGAGCTCGAACAGGCTGCGGTCGAGCGGAACCTCGCCGACGCCGCTCCTGTGCTCGCCGACCGATTGGCGGCGGATCTGCTCGACCAGATCGAGGTCATGCTGGCCACGCTTCAGCTCGGCTTCGCCGGTGCCGTACTGTTCCTTGATAACGATGCCTAAAAGCCGCCCGAGAAGGCGGATGGTTTGGTGGCTGTCGAGCTGCAGGCTGGGGGGCATGGCGGGGCGGGACTCGGTAGACGGGCGGGAGTGGACCTTAGAATAGGAACAAAGCCCGTCACCCTCCCGCAACGCAACAAAAAACGAACCCGGTACCCTTTTTTCTCCGGCCGAGGGCGGGCAAAGCCGACCTGCCACCGCCAGGGCTAGGGATAAAGCCGCCCCTGCCCCACGATCTGGAGAATTGTTTTCAGGATTTCGTGAAAATGGGGGGGAGGGAGGGGGAGGACCCGGACAAAAGCGGGCACTCGGAGTCGGATTGAGGGCGCACCGCCGCCGCAGCCGCGCGATACGCGCAAACGCGACCGCGTCTCGGATTTAGGTTCTTCGACTCAGTCAAACAGCCTGCAAGATGTGGGGACGATCCGGTGCTTCTTCAAGCCGGTGCGGCAACCAGCCGAAGCGGGGGCGACGGGCGATTGCGAATGCCGCTTTCCGATGCGACGGCGTGCCCTTCCGGACGGGGGACGGAGCTGGATATTTCGAAGCATTAACGACCAGAATCGCCGGAAGGCGCCTCATGATCGTGCCGCCAGGGACCACGCCCAAGCAGACATTCGCACCGGATTTCTGCACACGCTAAGGGACTGGTTTTCCAGTCACCGTTTCGCGGTGCAGAATTCTTGAATTTTGCGCTTACCTACGCTGGATTGACACACTGACGGCATTCACGTCGTGCTGCACTATCGACAGACCATATCTTAGATATCTTGAAGGGCTCATCACCATGGGCATGACCCCGGCACGGGAAAAAATAGCAACGGTTGGATTTATCGGCCTTGGCCAGATGGGCTTGCCGATCGCCAAGAATTTGCTCGCATCGGGCTTCGCGTTGCGGGTCTACAACCGCACGCAGGGGAAGGCAGCCCCATTGCTGGAAATGGGCGCCGAGCAAGCGTCGGAACCCGAAGACGTTGTTTCGCGCGGCGGGATTGTCCTCTCCATGGTCTCGGACGACGCCGCATTGAAAGCGGTTAGCACCGATGGGTTTGCCGAACGTCTCGGAGAGGACGGCGTGCATATTTCGATGAGCACCGTTAAGCCGGCCACTTCGGCACAACTCGCGGCGATGCATGCGCGCTACGGAACGGCGTACGTCGCTGCGCCCGTGTTCGGCCGGCCAGAAGCCGCCGCCGCAAAAATGCTCTGGGTCTGCGTGGCCGGCCCGACCGAGGCAAAGCGCCGGGTACGGCCCATCCTCGACGCCATCGGTCAGGGTGTGCATGACTTAGGCGAACAGCCTGAGGCGGCAAACGTCGTGAAGCTGGCGGGGAATTTTGTTGCCTACGCGGCCCTTGAGGCAATTGCCGAGGCATCTGCCTTAGGCGAGAAGAATGGTGTTTCCCGTGCAGCTCTTCTCGGTATGCTGACGCAGACGCTGTTCAACGTGCCGGTATACCGGGCCTTTTCTCGCCGGATCATAGACGCGAATTTTGAGCGCGCCGATTTCACGGCGCAGCTGTGCCTAAAGGATATGTTGCTGGCGCACGATGTCGCCGGGCAGAGCGGGACACCCATGCCCACGCTCGAACTCCTATGCGAGCGATACCGCTTGGCCTTGGCGAAGGGGCGTGGCAACGCGGATGCTACCGTGTTGGCCTTGAGCATAGCGGAAAACGCCGATCTGACATGGTGAAATACATTGCGGCAAGTCAAAGCCGACGGTGCAAAATTCTCAAATTTTGCACCATGCCGAGCCTCCGAAGCGGATCGTGGCCAGCATCTCTCTCAGGATCGCACAAATGGCAGCACGTGGCGCATTTGCGGTCTATTCGGGGCAGAGGGCCGAAGCTTCGCGAGCCCCCTTCGTCCGTCTTCGCTGCGCACCACCGGACACGTCCCCCACGGTCTGCATGCCAAATGACGAGACCTTTTCGCCCGTGGGGGCAGAAAACTTCAGTGCATCATCAGCACCGGAATCATCGGGTGCGAAACGATGTGGTGGGTGACGCCGCCGAAAATCGATTCGACGATCTGGCTGTGGCCGTAGCCGCCGGCAACGAGCAGGTCAAAGCCCTGATTGGCGGCGGTATCGAGCAGGACCTCGGCGGTCGAGGAACCGCCGCGCGGCAGGATGCGGGTCTCGCATTTGAGCCCGTGCAAGGCGAGATAGGCCGCCACGTCGGAACCATTGCCCGGCAGTATCCCGTTCTGAACGGTGAGAATCTCGATGCGATCGGCGCGGGTCAGGAACGGCAGCGCCGCAGTCAAAGCGTGGGCCGACACGATCGAGCCGTCCCAGCCGATGGCGACGCGCTCACCCACCGTTTCGGGCATGTGTTCGGCCGAAAGCAGCACCGGGCGGCCGATTTTCGTCAGCGTACGGACAAAAGCGTCCTGAACCTCGGCTTCGTCGGTCTCGCGGATCGGCGGGAAGACGACGAGGTCGCAAAGCCGGGCCGCCTTGTCGAGCGCGCGCGGCAGGTGCTCGCGGATTTCCTCGTAGGAAATCGTCACCGTATCGGCGCGTTCGGGCTTTGCAACGATGCGAAGACCGGCTTCGGCCGCCATCGACGCGAGGGTCGAGCGCGCCGCCTTGCTTGAGGCCTTTTCGAGGTCGGCGGCGGTGTCGATCAGATCCTGAACGATGTCGGGCGACAGCGGCATCTCGCCATAAGGCACGTTCTCGCGCGGATCGGCATGCACGAACATCGCCACCACATGGGCGTTGAACGGTGCCGCGGCGGCAAAAGCCGTAGCTAGTGCGAATCGATCGCGGGCGATGCCGGCAACCGGCACCAAAATCTTGACGAACGCCATGGCTTCCCTCCAACCCCCGTTTGTCCTGAAAAGACCCCAACGGTGCGGTTTTGGCATTGAGAGTTGTCAAAATGAGCGTGCATTCGGGCACCGGTTGTCATCCCGGGCGAAGTGCTCTGAGCAAAGCGAGGAGCGCCGAGACCCACCCAACTACGATCCAGATTTCAGAATGAATCCCGGGTCGCGCCAATCGAACAGACGGCAACGCCTTTGCAGCACACCCGGGATGACAACCTTGCTAATCCCCGCCGCCTTCGGCAATGGCAGTGAGACCGGCGAGATCGCGGATGACGATGCGCCGCCGGCTCGGCGTGGTGATGATGTTCTGGCGCTTCAGCTCCGACAGCGCCCGGCAGGTGGTCTCGATGGTGAGGCCGAGATAATCGGCGATGTCCTGGCGGGAAAGCGGCAGATCGAGCGTGTGCTGATTGTCGGTGCGCCGTTCCATTTCGAGCGCCATGAAGAAAGAGGCGACCCGCTCTTTGGCGCTTTGGTGACCGAGCATGGCGACATGGCGCTCGGCGGCGGCGAGGCTCTTCGAGAACATGGCGAGCCGCTTCTGGCTGATGTCGGGATCGCCTTCGGTGAGATGGGAGATGCAGAGCCGCGGGCAGCGCAAGGCGACCACATCGCCGACCGCCTCAGCGGTGGCGGAATATTCGTCCGATAGTTCGATGCCGAAGCTCTCGTCGGGCAGGAAGAAATTGACGATCTGGCGGCGGCCATCGGCGAAGATGCGCGACAGGCGCACCGCGCCTTCGACCACCCGGTAGGAGTAGCGCGCCTCGTCGCCCTTGGCGAAGATCGTCTCGTTGCGCGTGAAATGGACGGTGACGCCGTGCGCATCCATATCGGCTTTGGAGATGCAGCCGGTGTCGGCGAAGAAGCGGCAACCCTGTTCGCAGACGGCGGGCCTTGCGGCCTCGCCGTGCGTATCGAAGATGCTTTCTGCCAGTCTGCGTTGCACCCGGGCCACCTTCAGCGGCGGGTGTGCTTCACCGCCGCAGGCCCCACAATAGCGCCGGGGGGCGGCTCTCTGTAAAGGGCCACCCCCCGTATGTATTTTCCGAAATTCCCTTATGGAATTTGCGGTTAATCGAGTGTTTCGCGAAAGCAACCCGATTCCCGGGCCCAAACGCAGCAATCCCGACTAGAACGTGAGCGAGGTCACTACCAGTTCGGGCGAACCCGGAACCGCCACAACCTTGAAGCCGAGGTCCTTGCACAGGGCCAGCATCATCGAGTTCTCGACCAGAACGTCGCCATGGATCTCCTTGACGCCATAGGACTTGGCGTAATCAACGATGCGGTTCATCAGCGCCGTGCCGAGGCCATGACCCTTGAGGTCGGAGCGGATCAGGACCGCATATTCCGACTTCTCCTTGTTCGGATCGGCCGAGAAGTTGGCGATACCGACCAGCTCGTTCTTGTCGTTCAACATCCCGAACCTCAT
>JAATGK010000197.1 GCA_015654715.1 Alphaproteobacteria bacterium | reverse complement strand
TGCGGCGCGGTCAGGCTGACGCCGTTCAGCGCCGGAAAGCGCTCGAAGCGCTTGACGATGGAATCAACAACCAAACTCATGAACAGACTCCGCTAGAGCGCTTCACCGAAAAGTGCCCGCGCGTTGCGCGCCATTTGAGAATGGGCGTGCAAAGCACGCCGGGCGGTTTTCGGCCATGAAGCGCGACAGTCAAAGAATCTAAAGCATTTCATCGCCTCCGTAACGGTGAAATGCTCTAGTGCCGGTGGGTCGCGGCGATCTCGTCCGCGAAATGCCATTCCAGCAGGGATTTGAGAACCAGGGTCACGATCGCCAGCAGCGCCAAAAGCGAGGCGACCGCAAACGCACCGACGAATTGATAGTCGTTGTAGAGCACTTCGACGTGCAGCGGCATGGTGTTGGTGAGGCCGCGGATATGTCCCGACACCACCGACACGGCGCCGAATTCGCCCATCGCGCGCGCATTGCACAAAAGAACGCCGTAGAGCAGACCCCATTTGATATTGGGCAGGGTCACCCGCGCGAACGTTTGCCAGCCGGACGCGCCGAGCGAGGTCGCGGCTTCTTCCTCTTCGCGGCCCTGGTCGGTCATCAGCGGGATCAATTCGCGCGCCACGAACGGGAAGGTGACGAAGATCGTCGCCAAGACGATGCCGGGCAGGGCAAAGATGATCTTGATGTTGGCGTCACGTAAAGAGTCGCCGAACCAGCCTTGCAGGCCGAAGATCAGCACGTAGATCAGGCCCGAAACGACCGGCAAGATCGAGAACGGCAGATCGATCAGTGTCGTCAGAAACTGCTTGCCCTTGAAAACGAACTTGGCGATGGCCCAAGCGCCGGCGATGCCGAACGCGGCGTTGAGTGGCACCGCGATGGCCGCTGTCAACAGCGTCAGGCGTACCGCGGCGAGCGCGTCGGGGTCTTTCAGCGCATCGATGGCCATGCCGAAGCCCTTGCGTAAGGCTTCGGTGAATACGGTGGCAAGCGGCAACACCAGGAAAAGCGCCACGACGCTGATGGCGGTGAGCGACAATAGAATCCTGAGCAGCGGGTGATCCTGGGTGGGGTAACGGCGAAACTTCATTGTCTCTTGCCGATCCAGTTCTGCAACAGGTTGAGCGTCAGGATGACAAAGAACGACGCCGCCAGCATGACGACGCCGATCGCCGCCGCACTGGCGTAATCGTATTGTTCGAGTTTGATGATGATGAGCAGCGGCGCGATCTCCGACACCATCGGCAAATTGCCGGCGATGAAGATCACCGAACCGTATTCGCCGACGGCGCGGGCAAAGGCGAGGGTTGCGCCGGTGAGGAGCGCGGGCAGCAGCGCCGGCAGGACGACGTGGTAGATCGTTTGCAATCGCGAGGCGCCGAGCGTGGCGGCTGCTTCTTCCGGCTCGCGGGAAAGGTCGTTCAGCACCGGTTGCAAAGTGCGCACCACAAACGGCAGGCCGATGAAGGTCAGCGCGATGATGACGCCGATCGGCGTATAGGCGATACGCAGGCCGAGATGGCTCAAGGGCTCGCCGATCCAGCCGTTGGGCGAATAGAGCTGTGACAGCGCAATGCCCGCCACGGCCGTCGGCAGCGCGAAGGGCAGGTCGATCAGCGCGTCAAGCAGACGCTTGCCGGGAAAGGAATAGCGCACCAGCACCCAGGCGACGATCGGCCCGGTGACGGCGTTGATTGCCGCCGCAATCGCCGCGCCGCCGAACGAGAGCCGCAGCGCCGCCAGCACGCGCGGATCCTTGATGACATCCCAGAAGCCGCTAAAGCCGAGTTCCCACGGCCTGATGATCAGCGCCGCGATCGGCACCAGCACGATCGCGCTGAGATAGAATACGGTGAACCCGAGGCTCAGCCCGAATCCGGGCAGGGCACTCGGGTTCCGCCAACGAGAAGCAACAGCCCCTGTCGCGCTCATCGGCCCGGCTTATAGATTTGATCGAACACCCCGCCGTCGGCGAAGTGGGTCGCCTGGGCTTTGGTTCAGCCGCCGAAGATGTCGTCGATCGTGTACAACGTCAGCGGCGGGAAGCTCCTGGCGAAAGCCTTGGCCACTTCCGGATCACGCGGACGGTAGAAGTCCTTGGCTTCGATTTCTTGCGCTTGTTTGGTGTAGAGGAATTGCAGATAAGCCTCGGCCACTTTGCGCGTGCCGTGACGGTCGACGTTCTTGTCGAGCACCGCGACCGGCGGTTCGGCCAGGATCGAGGCCTTGGGATAGACGACTTCGAATTTGTCGCCGCCCTGTTCCTTCAGCGCGAGCTGGGCTTCGTTTTCCCAGTCGAGCAGGACGTCGCCGATGCCGCGTTGCACGAAGGTCGTGGTCGAACCGCGGGCGCCGGTGTCGAGCACCGGAACGTGGTGGTAAAGTGCCGCAACGAAAGCTTTGGCTTTTTCCGGATTGCCGCCCGGCTGCTTCAAGGCATAGGCCCAGGCCGCCAGATAGGCCCAGCGAGCGCCGCCCGAGGTCTTCGGATTGGGCGTAATCACCTGGATGCCGGGTTTGACCAGATCGGGCCAGTCCTTGATTTTCCACGGATTGCCCTTGCGCACCAGGAACACGATGGTCGAGGTGTAGGGCGTTGCGTTTTCCGGCAGCCGCTTCTGCCAGTTGACCGGAAGCAGCTTCGCCTTCTGCGAAATCGCGTCGATGTCATAGGCCAGCGCCAGGGTGACGACGTCGGCGTCAAGTCCGTCGATCACCGCGCGCGCTTGGGCGCCGGAACCGCCGTGGCTCTGATTGATGATGACGTTTTCGCCGGTTTTGGCTTTCCACTGCGCGGCAAACGCGGTGTTGAGGTCTTTGTAGAGTTCGCGCGTCGGATCGTAGGAAACGTTGAGCAGCTTGACGTCGGCCGCATTCGCCGCACCGACGCTGAGCGCAACGACGGCCGCGAAGGCGAGGGCTTGAATTTTTCGCATCGGATATTCCTTTGCTATCGAAAACGAGGGTCAGAGGGAGAACTGGGTGCGCAGGGACACGGCATCGAGCTTCGCCCCGATGTCGCCGCCGGTGCCGTTCAGGCGGGAAACGTCAGTATGCTGGTAGTCCAGCACGAAGCGGATGACGCTGTTCGGATACCAGTTCAAGCCCACGGTCCAAATCCTTTCGTCGCCGCCGCGGATGCCGTCTGCCGGCGTCGCGGTGTGCAGCAGGCCCGCATTATAGTTCAAATCGAGGTCGCTGTAGCGGGCCGCAATTTCCCAAGCCCCGAAGCCGGGATTGGTGAGTGAGAACGGGGTGGTAGGCGTCGGAAGGCCGTAGCTGCCGTTGGCCGGATTGTAGGGCTTGGCTTCGCCGGTCAAGATCCAGCTTCCCTGCAGGTACCAGCCGTTGAAGGAGGGATCGGGAAGTACAGAGGCGCGGCGCCCGACGTCGAATTCGAAATAGCCGCCTTGGGCATACAAGCTATGCCAGTTGCCGGTCGCTTCGAGGCCCCATTCGAGCAGATTGTCGGCACCAATAGTATTCGTATCGATGAGGCGGATGCTGTTGTCGTCGATATTCAGTTCGGGACGTTCACGCAGACGGAGCGTGTTGGGCGAATTCGCCCCCGCGGCCGAATCGGGCAGCTTGAAGACATACGTCGTGTCGCCGCCGACGGCGAAGTTTACGCCGTCCGCCTTGAGCAGGCGGTAGGCGAAACGGCCAACAAAAGCCTGCTGCTCGTCGAACACCGCGGAATCCTGCACCGCATCTCCCGCGTAGGATAGCGCAACGAAGTAATTGTCGTCATAGGCAAACAGCGTGGTGCCCTCGCGGCCGTCCGAACCGGCGATGCTACGCGCCAAGTCGGTCGGTTGGGCCCGTTCGAGGAAAATGAGGTCGGAAGCCGACGTCGTATCATCGAAGCTTTCGGGGATGGGATAGGCGCCGATTTTCCAATGAACCGGCCCGAGGCCGTTGTACTGGATGTATGCGCTGCTGATAGTGGAACCTTCGGAGCCCGAACCGCCGAAATCGTAAATGAACTGGTAGGACCAGTCCTTGTACACCGTGCCTTCGATGCCCAGTCGCGCGCGGCGGAAGTTCGTTCCGCTCGAGAAATCGGTGCCCGCCGGCGCCTTGCCCTGGCTGTAATAGGCGCTATCGAACTGGATAAGCGAACGAATGGAAAGGCTGAAATCGCCGTTGGTCGTCGCGAAGGTCGGGCGGCCGTTCTTCAGCGAAACCTTCACGTCGGGCGGCGGCGGTTGGGCGGCCTGCTGGTCATGCACATCGCTGTACTGGTCACTGGTTGAGCGCTTCAGATCCGTCACCTGGTCGGAGAGGGACTGGATCTGATCCTGCAAAGCCTGGATGCGTGCGTCGGTCGCCGACGGTGGTGCGGAGGTGGCGTCGCTCGGCTTTTTGCCGGCTTCCGCCGCTCCGAATGTCGCCCATAGCGATACGCCGGCCAGAAGCGCGGCGGTTAATGTCTTGGTGGAATACATTGAAGACCCCTTCAATAGGCTCCGGAGCGGCCGGAATGGGGGCGAGCTTATCCGCAATGTCTATCTAGTCAATCGAGATTACAGAGGTGCAAGGGAAGTGAATCCCGCAAAAATGTTGTTGTTTTCTGCATACTAAGTGAATTTGTTGTTGAATCGGCGCGGGTTAGCGCAGGGGCGCGAAAAACGGGCCGTTGTGGGGCTGTGTTGCCACGGTCACAACGGTGTGAAAATGCAGATCGTCAATCCGCGCGCTTGCGCCGTTTGGCCGATTTACGGTCGGCGAGGGCATGCGCCAGTGTGTGCTGTTCGAGGATTTCGGCCGTGGCGTCGCGTACGCTGAGCAGTACGGTGCGGATGGCACAGACGGTTTCGTCATCGCAATCGTCGCATTTGCGGAAGGCAGTGCGGCTGGCACACGGGCTCAGGGCCAGTGGGCCGTCGATGACGCGGATCACTTCCGCAAAGGCGATGTCGTCCGGTTTGCGGCCCAACGCATAGCCGCCGAACTTGCCGCGCACGCTGTGGACGATGCCGCGCCGCTTCATTTCGAGCAGGATTTGCTCGAGAAATTTGCGCGGCACGTTCGCCTTTTCGGCGATGTCGGCGATCATGACAGGGTCTTTGCCCTGGTGTTCGCCGAGGACGAACAAGGCTTTGAGCGCGTATTTGGCTTTCTGGGAGAGCATGTCGGCAATCCGGATTAGTACTACAGACTATATCGTGTATACGGGCGAATAAAGCAACCGTTGCGGGACACAGTCGCACCGGCGGTGTCGCGGTTGTGGAGCGGTCGGTATGCGGCGGCGACAAATGTCACGGCCGGCATCCGGTTCTGCCGCGGTTACCGGATTCCCTTTTGCGTCAGGAAATTCGCCAGCATCCGGTCATGTTCCAGGATGTGATCCGTGTGCCACGCAATGAAGAATGATCTCACCTCATCGAGATCTCGCGGGTTCGATCCGTTTTTGGAAAACAGCGCCACGACAAAATGTTCCAAACTTGAAAGCAGCGTCTGATGGTCTTCGGTGTGCTTTTGAAGGTCGCCGTAGTTCAAGTTTTTCATATAGTCTTCTTCGTGGTCGAAGTGCTGCTTTGATGCCATGAGGAGTTTCCGCAACGACTGCAGCACGTCACGTTCGGAGCGCCCACCGACCACGCCATCATAAAGATGATAAAGCTTGTCGAGCATGTCGCGATGTTCGATGTCGAAGATAAGAATGCCGATCTCTACGTCGGTCTTGGAAAGGTCCAGACCCTCGATCAGCGGGTTGAACGGGTCGAAATCTCTCAGCGGTTGAATGTTTTGCACTCAAAATCTCACTGGTTGTTGCCCCAGCGAGACTAGCCGCAATGCCATTCAGTTGTTTCAACCGTTAAGAGAGGACACGGAGCTTCGGCCCCCAGTGCTGCGCGCGACTTCTCCGCCAAATCTAGGAGAACACGTCGTTTTATGGCCTGGAGACGCAGCAATAGGCGAGTATGGGTATCTTCCCGTATGCAACTACAGGTCACATACGTAGTCGTTACATGTATTTTTACACGAGTATTTCTCGCTGAGAAAAAAGCAGCCTTTGCCGCGCTTTTTTCGCCACTCCCTACTTCCACGTCTCCTGCCGCCACAGTCCGGCGCCGCCTTTGATGCCCGAAATATTCGGCACGATCTTGGCGTTCTTCGGCAGTTTGAAGACGAGATGCTTGGCGTTACCGCCGCTGACATAGAGGTGGTCGTAGTGCAGCAGTGTGTAGAGATAAGGCAGCATCTTCTCGACGCGCCTGTTCCACGCCGGGTTGCCCTGCCTCTTGCGTTCCTTTTCGCCGAGATACTGGTCGAAGGTTTTGCCTTTGCGCGCCGGCATGTGGGCGATTTCCATGTGCGGCATCAGTTCGCCGTCGCGAAACAAGGATGTGCCGAAGCCGGTGCCCAGCGTGATGACCATTTCGAGGCCTTGGCCCTTGACCACGGCAAAGCCGTGCATATCGGCATCGTTGGCCAGGCGCACCGGTTTGCCGCCTAGCGCCTTGGAAACTTTCGTCGCCAGCGCGTAGTTGGCAAACATCGGCGTGCCGAGATTGGGAGCAGTAATGACCTTCGGCCCGCGCACCACGCCAGGAAATCCGATCGCGACGCAGTCATAGGTTTTGAACGGCGCCACCAGCAGCTTCAGCGTTTTGACCAAGAGGTCGGGCGGGCAGGGGTTTGGCGTCAGCACTCGCAAGTGATCGCTGACGAGTTCGCCGTCGCGGTTGAGCACGGCCGCTTTGAGGCCGGTTCCGCCAACATCGATCGATAGGATTCGCGCCGGCATGACACCCCCTGATTCTTTATGTTTTTCTAGAGTAACCGAGCGGCGCCGCGGTCCAAGAGCCAGACCGTTTCTCCCTGTGGATTGAGCCGTCCGCCGGGCAACGTGCGGTCGCCGTGCAGGACCCGTTTCACCGCTTCGGCCTTATCGGACCCGGTAACCAGGAACACCGTCAGCCGGCTCGATTCAACCACCGGATAGGTCAGGGTGAGGCGCGCCTCGGGCCTCCCCTTTGTCACCGGCGCCACCCAGCGGGTGCGCTCTTCCAAAACCGGCGATCCCGGCAACAGCGAGCAAATGTGCCCGTCGCCGCCTAGTCCGATCAGGGTCAGGTCGAACAACGGCCGCGCCGGATCGAGGATGGCGGCGCCATAGTCGCGCTTTAGTTCGGCTTCATAGGCCCGCGCATCCGCCTCCGCATCGCCCGCCGTCGGCATCGGATGGATTTGCTTCGGCACTACCGTGATTTGCGACAGCAAAGTCTCGCGCGCCATCCTGAGGTTGCT
>JAATGK010000279.1 GCA_015654715.1 Alphaproteobacteria bacterium | reverse complement strand
GTCGACCGCCCCAACGAAGGCGTGTTCTCGCTCAAGGACGACGACGAGCAGTGGCTGAGCCTGCGCTACGACCTGACGGCGCCGCTCGCCCGTTATGTTGCCGAGAATTTCCAGCACCTGCCCAAGCCCTTCCGCCGCTACCAGACGGGTCTGGTCTACCGCAACGAAAAACCCGGCCCCGGTCGCTTCCGCGAATTCACCCAGTTTGATGCCGACACAGTGGGTTCGAATTCCCCCGCCGCTGATGCCGAATTGCTGATGATGGTGTGCGACGCGCTGGAGGCGTTGGGGCTGAAGCGGGGCGAGTATGTCGTCAAGATCAATAATCGAAAACTGCTCGATGGAGTTCTGGAAAGCTGCGGTCTTACCGAAGCGGTTTTTCAAAACGACTCACCACGTTTGACGATCATTCGCGCAACAGTTTTACGCGCCATCGATAAGCTCGATAGACTTGGCGTGGATGGTGTGCGCGAACTTCTCGGTATTGGTCGAAAAGACGAATCTGGCGACTTTACGAAAGGGGCAGGGCTCTCCGATGAGCAGACCGCGAAGATCATCGCGTTCACGGCTCTGTCAGAGTCTACCGACACAGAACTATGTCTTCGCAACGCCGCGATAGCTGTGGGCGACAGTCAAGTAGGGCTCGCTGGCATCTCTGAACTCAAAGCAATTGTGTCGATTGTGCAGAGTGCAGGCTATGACGCAGATAGAATCAAAATAGATAGCGGCATCATCCGCGGTCTCGATTACTACACCGGCCCGGTATTCGAGGCGCAGCTAACCTTCCCCGTCACCAACGAATCCGGCGAAACCGTCGTGTTCGGCTCGGTGGCGGGCGGCGGGCGGTATGACGATTTGGTGGCGCGTTTCACTGGCCAGCAGGTTCCGGCCACCGGCATTTCCATTGGCGTGTCGCGTCTCCTCACCGCGCTGACCTCGCGCGGGCTGGTCGGCGATGTGGCGCCGCTGGTGATCGTGCTCGGCATGGGCGACACCGTTGCCAGCTTCCGCACTGCCAAGGAATTGCGCGCTGCCGGCCTGCGCGCCGAGGCGTATGTCGGCACCAAGAAAATTCCCGATCAGCTCAAATACGCCGACAAGCGCGGCGCCGCTTTGGTAGTGATGGAAGGCGACGACGAACGCGCCAACGGCAATGTCACCATCAAAGACCTCAAGCTCGGCGCCGAATTGTCGAAGCAAGTGGAAAGCCGCGCCGAATATCTCGGGGCCCGCGCCGCGCAAACCACCATCAAGCGCGCCGCGCTGGTGGAAGAAGTGAAGAAAGCACTGGGGCAAAGCTGATGTCCTCTTTCCCCACTTATGGTCCCGACGAAATCGACGCCCTTAACACCGTCGCCGATGCGGTGCTGGGTGTGTTCAAATCCCACGGTTACACCCGTCACGAACCGGCGGTGCTGCAACCGGCGCATCTGTTCGTCGATCGTTCGGGCGAGGAAATACGTCGCAGCACGTACGAACTCACCGATCCGACCGGCCAAGAACTTTGCCTGCGCCCCGACCTCACCATTCCAACCTGCAAATTCCAGGTCGAAAGCGGGGCGGCTTATCCGGCGCGGCTTTGCTATCATGGCCTCGCCTTCCGCCATCAGCCCGGTGCCGGGCAATTCTGGCAGGCCGGTGCCGAACTCTTGGGCCATAGCGATCGCGCCTCCGGCGATGCCGAGATGATGGGCCTTGCCGCCGAAGCGGTGCGCGCCGGTGGCGTCAAGGATTTCTCCGTCCTGATTGGCGACCTCGGCTTGTTCCACACCCTCATCGACGCCCTCGACGTTCCGGCGCAATGGCGCGGGCGGCTGAAGCGGCATGTCTGGCGCACCGGCTATTTCGAAAAGCTGCTGGCGCGCATGGTGTCGGGCGAAACCAACGAAGCCGAACGCACCGTCGATGCCCTGGCCGGTCTGAAGCTGATGGAATTGAAGCCCACCATCGAATCCTTGATCGACAACGAAGGCGGTGCGCCGCTCGGCGGCCGTACCCGCGAGGAGATCATCGAGCGCTTGATGCTGCAGGCGAGCGAGGACGCGGCGCCGCGGCTCGATCCGGATGTGGCGGCGCTGATCACCGCGTTCCTCAAAGTCAGCGGCAACGGCGAAGCGGCGCTGGAAGAAATCCGGTCCCTGACGAAACCGGTCGCCGCCAAGATGGTCAAACCGCTCGCCGCCATGGCCGAACGCCTGCATGCCTTGAAGGCCAACGATATTCCGCTCGACAAGGTGCGTTACGTCGCCCATTTCGGCCGCAACCTCGAATATTACACCGGCTTTGTGTTCGAGTTCTGGACTCGCGCCGGGGAAGTGGCGGGCGGCGGGCGTTACGACACGCTGCTGGAATCGCTCGGTGCGCCGCGCGGCACCACTGCCATCGGCTGCGCGCTGCGCACCGAACGGCTGCTCGCGGCTCGGGGGCTGGCATGAGCGACATGATTACATTGGCCGTGCCCTCCAAGGGCCGTCTTAAGGTCCAATTCGACGACTTTCTCGGCAAGGCAGGCATCGCATTGAAGCAGACCGCCGGCGCGCGCGGTTATCGCGCCACGGTGGACGGTCACCCCGGCATCGACGTGATGCTGCTGTCGTCGTCGGAAATTGCCGCCTCGCTGGCGGGCGGCGACGTGCATCTCGGTGTCACCGGCGAAGACCTCATCCGCGAAGCCGTGCCGGAACTCGAAGGCCGCATCGCTTTGCTCAAGCCGCTCGGCTTCGGGTTCGCCGACGTGGTCGTGGCGGTGCCGCGAAGCTGGATCGACGTTTCCACCATGGCCGATCTCGACGACATCTGTGCCGCTTACGCGGTGCGCTACAAGAAGCGCCTGCGCATCGCCACGAAATACGCTCAGCTCACCCGCAGTTTCTTCGCCCACGCCGGCATTGCCGACTACCGCATCGTGCCGAGCGCCGGGGCCACCGAAGGCGCCCCAACTGCGGGCACGGCGGAAGCCATCGTCGACATCACCACCAGCGGCGCCACCTTGAAGGCCAACGGTCTTAAAATTCTCGATGACGGCGTGATCCTGAAAAGCCAAGCGCAACTCGCCATGAGCCTTGCCGCCGATTGGACCCCGGACCGCCG
>JAATGK010000297.1 GCA_015654715.1 Alphaproteobacteria bacterium | reverse complement strand
TATCGGCTTCGTGATGATCGGGCCTGAGGTGCCGCTGATCGACGGGCTCGCCGACCGCTTCGAGGCCGCCGGGATCAAGGCCCTTGGTCCCAGCGCCGCCGGCGCCATCCTGGAAGGCTCCAAAGGCTTCGTTAAAGACCTCTGCCGCGACTTCGACATTCCGACTGCCGCCTATCAGCGTTTCACCGAAGCGAACCCAGCCAAGGCCTTCGCCGCAACCCTCGGCTTGCCGGTCGTCATCAAGGCAGACGGCGTCGCCGCCGGCAAAGGCGTCATCATCGCCGAAACCAAAGCCGAGGCCGATAAGGCCATCGATGAGATCTTTGGCGGCGCCTTCGGCGCGGCGGGCCGCGAATTGGTGGTGGAGGAATATCTCGATGGCGAGGAAGCCAGTTTCTTCGCCCTGACCGACGGTGAGCACGTGCTGCCGCTGATCGGCGCCCAAGACCACAAGCGCGCCTTCGATGGCGACAAAGGTCTCAACACCGGCGGCATGGGTGCTTATAGCCCGGCGCCGGTACTGACGCCCGAGGTGGTGGAGAAAACCATCGCGCGTATCCTGAAGCCAACCGTCGCCGCCATGAAGGCACGCGGGCGGACCTATGTCGGCGTGTTGTTTGCCGGGCTGATGATCAAAGACGGCGAGCCCAAGCTGATCGAATTCAATTGCCGCTTCGGCGATCCGGAAACGCAAGTCATCCTGCCGCGGCTGAAATCGGATTTGCTGACGGTGCTGCTGGCGGCGCGCGACGGCGTGCTCGATCAGGTCGATTTGCGCTGGCATGACGAGGTGGCGCTGACGGTCGTGATGGCTGCCAAAGGCTATCCCGGCGATTACCCGAAGGGCTCGCAAATCCGCGGCCTCGAAGCGGCGGCGAAGCTGCCGGGGGTCACGATTTTCCACGCCGGCACAGCGGCGAAGGACGGCAAGATCGTCGCCAACGGCGGCCGCGTGCTCAACATCACCGCCATCGCCAAAACCGTGCGCGAGGCGCGCGAACGTGCTTACGCCGCGGTGGACGCCATCGATTGGCCGCAAGGCTTCTGCCGCCGCGACATCGCCTGGCGGGCGCTGGCACGCAAGAACTAGTTGTTAGGTGCCTTGCCGTACATCGCCTGCCACTGGGGGACGTATTCCGGCAGGCTGGCCGTGGTGGCGTGATAAGGGTTGGGGCCTTTCACCTCGGGCGGCGGCTCGCCATTGAAGACGCGCACATTGGCATCCGGAATGCCGAGCAGTTTGTAGGATTTCGGCAGCAGATCGGCCGTGTTTTCGCGGGCGTGATATTCGGCATACCAACGATCCATCGGCGTGATCGACGGCGCCCCGATCCAGGGTGCGAGCGTGCGCGACCGGCCGTAGAAATCCCACGGGCTCGAGAACAGCACGACGCGCTGCACCAGTCGCTTCTTGGCGATATAGGCCGCCATGCCGGCACCTTGGCTCTGGCCCGAGACGACGATGTTGTTCCACTCCGGTTCGCCGTTCACGAGGTAGGAACCCCAATGCTCGTCCGGGTATTTGGCATCGAGATACTGCAGCAAGCTCACCAGCCGCGGAATGACAGCCTCGTTCAGCGGGTTGTCCACCAGCGAGGTGACGTTGCCGCCGAAAATCCGCTTGTGCCGGAAATTGGCCGAACAATCGGGGTCGGGACTTTGCGGACACACCTGAACCACCGCCGGCACGTCGTTGTATTCGAGACCGATGGCGCGGTAACCCTGATTGGCGATGACGCTGAGGATCAAGCGCGCGCCGACCGGCCGTCCGCTGGTGCCGGTCATGAAGATGGCGAGCGGGGCGTGCGCGGCCGAACTGCGATTGAACATAACGACATGTTCTTCGTCGAAGTTCTTGATCAGGGGATCGGTGTCCGACGGTTTGACCGTATGCATGACGCGGTCCTTGGGCGGCATCACCGCCGGATCGGTCAGCCACGCCTTCTGGCCGGGCGACATTTCGCGGTCCGCCCAAACCGGCTGCGCCATAACCACCGCCATGGCGAGCATTAACCATATGCGCGTCATCGTCCCCTCCCCCGATGAACTCAACAGCCGCCTTCGCCTATCGGCGTCACCTTCAACAATTCGACCTCGAAGATCAGCGTCTGATTGGGCGGGATGACATCCTTGCCCGCGCCGTCCTTGCCGTAAGCGAGCCCGGCTGGAATGACGAGGCGCCATTTTTCGCCGGTATGCATCATTTGCAAAGCTTCCACCCAGCCCGGAATCAGACGGCCGGCCGGAAACGTCGCAGGCTGGCCGGGCTCGGTGTGATCGAAGACTTTGCCGTTGATCAAACTGCCCTTGTAATAGACTGTGACGCAGTCCTTGCGGGTTGGTTGCGGCCCGTCGCCCTTTTGCAGCACTTCGTACTGAATGCCCGGCACCGAAACAACGCCGGATTTCTTGGCATTATCCGCGAGATAGGCGGCATTGGCCGCCTCCGACAGCGGTTCGGCCGGCGGCTTCGATTTGCCGTCGCAAGCGCTCAACCCAAGGACCAGGACGGCGGCCATCACAGGTGCAATCAGACGCATTGGGAATCCCTTCAAATACCAGTCCTGTTTATACACGTTGGCCGCTCGTCGGCCACCTCTCGTTATGGTGTGTTAAGCCGTCCTTAAGCACTTGCTGTGCGAGACGGAAATCCTTGATTAACATCAGGTCTGTACTGTTGCGCTGGGGCAGAAACCAATGCTCGGGCGAGGATTACGATGACGGCCGCTGCCGGAGACCAGATACGCGATAACGCGCTTTACGCGTATCGCTTGTTGGCGGAAGAGACTTCGGACATCGTGATCGTCCGACAGCCGGGTGGCGCCGTGAATTTCGCCTCGGCCGCGCTTACGAAGCTTCTCGGGCGGACGAAGAACGAAATCGCCCACACGAACTTCCTCGACCACGTCCATCCCGACGACATTGAGCGCGCTTACGCCATCTGCGCCGTGCCCCTGCCCGACCAGACCCTGACCCAGACCTTCCGCTTCAAACATGTCGACGGCCACTACCTCTGGCTGGAAACCACGGTCCGCGGAATCTACGATCCGGCAAGCGGCGAACTGCGCAACGTGATCAGCGTTTCGCGCGACGTCACCGAACGCCTCGAACACGAATTCGAAATCAAGGCGGCGCAGCAACGCGCCGAATCCGCCAGCAAGGCCAAGTCGCGGTTCCTTGCCAACATGAGCCACGAGCTGCGCACGCCGCTCAACGCCGTGATCGGTTTCACCGACATGATGCGCCAGCGCACCTTCGGGCCGCTCGGCAACGAGAAATACGAAGAATACGCGACGCTGATCTACGATTCCGGCCAGCTCCTGCTCGATCTCATCTCGGACATGCTCGATATGGCCAAGATCGAAGCCGGCAAGCTGGAACTGAATCTCGAAACCGTCGACTTCAACGGCACTATTGAAGACAGCGTCCGCATGCTGCGCGATCGTGCCGAACAAAACGGCCTGGAACTCAGCATGGCGATACCGGCCGAACCGCTGTTCGTTACCGCCGACAAGCGGGCGGTCAAGCAGATCATGCTCAACCTGCTCTCCAACGCCATCAAATTCACGCCGGCGGGCGGCAGCGTTGGTGTCAGTCTGTACACGCGTGGCGGCTTTGCGATCATCAGCGTCTGCGATACCGGCATCGGCATCCCGGCCGACGACCTCGAACGCCTGGGGCGGCCGTTCGAGCAGGTCGAGGGCGACCCGATGATCGCCAAATCCGGCGCCGGGCTCGGTCTCGCGCTGGTGCGGGCCCTGACCGAAAAGCACGGCGGCGCCCTGACCATCGTCAGCGAGGAAGGCGTTGGGACCGACGTCAAAGTGACCTTCCCGATGGAAGCCGAAAAACGGGCGGCGGCCTGAATTCCCTGTTTGGTCGCGCAGCCGGACGGAAAACCGCTGCACACTTTTCCTGGCTGCGCTCTGACTCGCGACCTCACGCGGATTTGACAGCGGCGCCCAGTCGCGGCAAGCAGGTGGCATGATCCTGTTGTGGTCTGGGCTGTTCTTCCTGTTGGCGGGCGTGGCTTGCGTGGCGATCGACCGTCGCGCGGTGCACGTCATCTATGACGGCGTGCCGCTCGGCTTCCACAAATTCCTCAATTCCACCACGCATCTGGCCAAGGCGGCGCATTGGCTGGCACTGGCGGTGGTGGCGTATCTGGTGACCTGGGCTCTGCTGGCGACCGGTACGACCGGCGCGGCGGTACACCTGATCTTCCAATGCGCCCTCGCCTTCATTCTGGCGCTGGGGGCGGGAAGCGCGGTGATCCACACGATTAAACTGCTGCTCAGCCGGCGGCGGCCACGCGACGAATTGGAAATGGGCCTCTACGGTTTCATCCCGCTTGGTTTCGACCTCAAGCGCAACTCATTTCCCTCCGGCCATTCGCTGACGATCTTTTGCGTTGCGGTGATCGCCTCATCGGTTTGGCCGCTGGGGGCGCCGCTGTGGTTCGCGATCGCGCTATGGCTGAGCCTGACGCGGGCGCTGCTGACGGCGCATTTCCTCAGCGACGTTTTCGTCGGTGCCGGTATCGGACTCATTGCCAGCCGCGAAGTGCTGGTAAACTGGTTCCCGCACCTCGCGCAGCCGTGGTTCTGATTACTTCTGCAAAATCGATTTCGCCGTCTCGACGCTGTTCTTGTCGTCGTGCACGCGCGGCGGAATGGCGATGCCCTTTTGCACGGCCGGGCGGGCCGCGATCTGATCGATCCAGCGCTTGAGATGATCGAGACCGTCCACATTGATGCCGCCCCAGGCGTAACTGCGGGCCCAGCACCAGTTGGCGATGTCGGCAATAGAGTAATCACCCGCCAGGAATTCGTGATCCTTAAGCTGCACATCGAGCACCGCCAGCAGGCGGCGGGATTCGTTCTGATAGCGGTCAATGCCGGGTTGATAAACCTCGTGCCAATAGCGGAAGAAAGCGTTCGCTTGGCCCATCATCGGACCCACACCGGCCATTTGGAACATCAGCCATTGTATCACCTGGCTGCGGCCCTTGACGTCGGTGGGCAAGAGCTTGCCGGTTTTCTCGGCGAGATAAATGAGGATCGCGCCGGATTCGAACACCGCGAAATTGTCCGCGTCGCGATCGACGATGGCCGGAATACGCCCGTTGGGATTGATCTTGAGGAACCAATCCGACTTCTGCTCCTTGGCGGCGAAATTGATGGCGTGCACTTCGTAAGGCAGCGCCACTTCTTCGAGCATGACGGAGGCTTTGAAGCCGTTGGGCGTGGCGGCAGTGTAAAGATCGATCATGGCAATCCCGTTTCAGAGTTCCGCTGGATACATGGCGCCTGCGGCCCGACCATTCAAGTGCGGCGCGCCTTGAAGAAGGCTTTCAGCACCGCTCCGGCCGTAACGGCATCACCGGCGCGCGCGATTTCCGGGCGATGATGACAGGTCGGCTGCTCGAAAAAGCGCGGCCCGTGCAGGATCGCACCGCCTTTCGGGTCTTCGGCGGCAAACACCACGCGAGCGATGCGGGCCATGGCAATGGCGCCGGCACACATGGCGCAAGGCTCAAGCGTCACAAATAGCGTCGTGCCGGTAAGCCGTTCGTTCCCGAGCGCAGCAGCGGCGGCGCGGATCACTTCCATCTCGGCGTGGGCGGTCGGGTCTTTCTTTTCCAGGATGCGGTTCCCGCTTTGCGCGAGCACCTCGCCCGCCGCCGATAGCAGCACCGCCCCAACCGGCACTTCGCCGCGCGCGGCCGCCGCCTGGGCTTCGGCGCTCGCCAGTGCTATGGCTTGTTCGTCATCCATGGGCGGATCCCTTCGTGGCCGATCATAACACCACCAAAGCCAAGACCAGCGGCAAACGCAAATCGGCGCCGCGCGCAGCCACCGGCTGGAGTCCGCATACCGGCAGCGTCGACATCGACGACGGCTGGGAGAAGCCTGTTGTCACCGAGCACGATGGCGACGAAGAGGAAAGCCGCGAGGGCGACCGCATCGCCAAAGTCATCGCCCGTGCCGGGATCTGCTCGCGCCGCGACGCCGAAAAAATCGTCGCCGAAGGCCGCGTCACGCTCGACGGCGAAATCGTCAAGACGCCCGCGACCAAAGTGCTGCGCACCCAAATCGTCGCCATCGACGGCAAACCGCTCGGCGTGCCCGATCCGGCGCGGCTGTGGCGTTATCACAAGCCGGCGGGCCTGGTGACCACCCATCGCGACCCGGAAGGGCGCGCCACGGTGTTCGCCAATCTGCCCAAACATCTGCCGCGCGTGGTTTCCATCGGCCGCCTCGATTACAATTCCGAAGGCCTGCTCTTGCTCACCAATGACGGCGAAATCGCCCGCCGCTTGGAGCTTCCCGCCGGCGGTTGGCCGCGCAAATACCGCGCCCGCCTGTTCGGCAAAGTCACCCAGGCCGATCTCGACAAACTGGCCGAAGGCGTCACCATCGGCACCGTCAAATACGGACCGGTGGTCGCCGATCTCGAACGCAGCAAAGGCGTTTATTCCTGGGCCACGGTCTCGCTCAAGGAAGGCAAGAACCGCGAAGTCAAACGCGTGATGGAAAGCATCGGCCTGAAAGTGGCCCGCCTCATCCGGGTGCAGTTCGGACCTTTTCACCTCGGCCAGCTTGCGGAAGGCGCCGTAGAGGAAATTCCCGCCAAATTGTGGCGCGAACAGCTCGGCATCGGGCGCAAAAAGCGCGCCAAAGACGCGGATTAAGGACATTTTTGTGACCGGCCCGCGGTGATTTCGCGATGGCCGCCATTCGCCTTGCACCAGTGGCGTGAAGTGGTATGAGCACCCCCGAGAAGAGCAAAAAACGAGGCCTGTCATGAAAAAGTACCAAAAACCCCAGGCCTATGCGGCGGAGACCAAGGACCAGCGCCACGCCGGCACCTTCGAAGTGCTGGTGCCGATGCCTGATCGCGTCAAACCGCATCGCCTGGCCGGACAATTCCCGACCCAGCAGGCCGCCGAGGGGTGGCTGCATTCCGACGAAGGCCAGGACGCCATCGCCGAATTGTTCGCCAAAGAAAAAGACAAGGAAAAGGACAAGGATAAGGGCCGCTAATCCGGGCCCGCACAGCCTCGTCCTCCGCCGCTTGATCGTTAGCTTTCGTTTCGCGCGATTTTCCCCCCTTTCCTGCCCGCCGCAAAGCGCTTGAGCCGCCGGCGAGATGCGGGAACAATTCAGGAACATAGACCCGGAAAAGTCCAGCCACGAGGTTTTGGGGCCCCTGCCCGCGCGGCCGCAAGACGGGCGGCAAGCGCCCGGATTTCTGCAATAATCACGACATGATTTGTTTTCGCCAAAGCCGCCCCAAGCTGGCGTTCGTGACGGCGCTGTTTGCCGCCTGGACCCTCGTCCTCGCCTTTATGGGTTTTGTCTGCGCCTACGCGCCGGGGCTGTGGCCTTATCTCGGCCTCAGCCTGTTCGCGCCGTTGACGCTCGCGTTCGCCGTCGCCACTGGCGCAACCGCAATGAGCCTGCACGCGCCCGCGACGCTGACGGCGGACGCCGACGGCGTCGTATTCAAAACTTGGCGCCACGAGCAGCACATCACCTGGACCAACATCGCCGAGTTCATCGTCCTGCCGCCCACCAGCGCGCTGCGCTCCCCGGCTTGCGAACTGAAAGAAGGCCCGCGAAAATTCGTTTCGTTCGGAAGGAATTGGGAAAAGACCGCGGAAGAGATTGTAGCGGGGTTGGGGGATGCGTTACCGCCCCTTCCCCAATAGCGCCTCTCTTCGCGCCAGGCTTTCCGGCGGCCATTCTTTTTCCATGTCGTAATATTCCTCGAAGGCGCGGGCGCCCTTGGGCAGCGTTACCCAATCGAGTTTCGAGCGGGTGTAGATGTGCACGTCGGGCGGCAGCGCCGAGGGCATGTCGAGCGTCGCCACGCGCACGAACATCATCACGCGGCGGCGGTTGTAATCGCTCCATACCGCGCTCTTGCACTGCGGGCAGCGGTAGATGTCGTGGGGCAGGCCGCTGTCGGTTTTCATCTCGACCGCTTCAGGCGCGCCCGACAGCAGCGTGATGCGGTCACGCTCGATCAGCGCATTGATGACGAACGCCGAGCCGGTTTGCTTCTGGCAATCGCTACAATGGCAGCAATGCACAAACATCGGCGGCGTTTCGAGCCGATAACGAATGAAGCCGCAGAAGCAGGACCCGTAAAGCAGAGTGGAGGGCATGGAAAGACTCGGATGTATCTGGTGACAGAATAGCAGCGGGCTGAGCAACGCGCGCCTCTCGCCCACAGCCGCGGTCTACTACGTAATTACAAATACGAAGATGCATTGCGGTGCGAAAGTAACTCCCGCGAAAGCAACCTGCCGCCATCCTTGTTCCTGTTGCCATGTAGGGGCGAGAGATGGGTTGGGGCAAAAAGCGGGGACTGTTGTTGGTGCTGGTCGCTGCGGTACTCGCCGGCTGTGCCTCGTCGCTGCCGTTCCGGCCGTTCGTCTCCCGCACATTGTCCGATCACGATGACGAGGCCGAACCGCCGCCTGGATTCCCCGATTTCTGCGCCCGCTTTGCCGATCAGTGCGCACTGCCGCCGGGCCCGCCCACCGTCTTGACCCTCGATGCGTCGACGTGGCTGCGGCTTAATGCCGTCAATCATGCGGTCAACGCCGCCATCAAGTCGGAAGACGACGAAACCCATTACGGCCGCGAAGAATACTGGACGATCCTGACCGACGGGCATGGCGATTGCGAAGACTATGCTCTCACCGAGCGCAAAGACCTGCTGGCCGCCGGTCTGCCGGCATCAGCGGTGCGCAGCGCCGTCGACTACTCGGTCAAAACCGCGCTCCACGCCGTGCTGACGGTTTCCACCAACCGACGCGATTTCGGCCTCGACAGCCTGACCGACGC
>JAATGK010000471.1 GCA_015654715.1 Alphaproteobacteria bacterium | reverse complement strand
TCGTCGAGGCGTTCGGCCGGCACGCGTACGGTGTAGCCGATGGACTGAGCCGCCGCCGGCTTGTCGTTCGCCGCCGCGGGGGGGGCGGTGTCGGATACGACAAGACCGGCGGCGGTAACTGGTGCCGCTTCGGCGGATTCGATGGTAAGCTCGGCGTCGTCGCCGACGAAGATGAAAACGTCTTCGATCGCAGATTTGGGGTGATGCGTCTTGAGCAGAATGTTCCAGCCGAGATGGCAATCGGTCGGGTCGAGTTCGTCGAGCGCCGGGATGTCACTGGTGATGGGTTCGATCTGGCAAGGTCCAAGGGCGCGCAATTCGTCGAGCAGGGCCAGCGGTCTGGTGCCGTTGACGAGCGCGTCGTGCGCCAGCTTGATGCTTATTTTCCAGCTTCTGTCCGTGCCCGGACGGGATGTGGGCTCGGCAGAGGTTGATGCATCGGCGGCGTCCATCGCGGTTTCGATGCTTGCAAGCAGCGCGGTGCCTTCCTCTGTGGGCACGTCATCGCCCTTGGCTAGCGCCCGCAAGTGATCTTCCGCCGCCAGCACTGAGGCGATCAAATCTGGCGTCGCTTTCACTTGACCCTTGCGCACGCGGTCGAACGCGGTTTCGCAGGCGTGAGCAAAGCTCGCGAGCGCGTCGAAGCCGAACATTGCGCCCGAGCCTTTCAGCGTGTGCATGGCGCGGAACACCTGCGCCACCAGGTCAGTGTCGTCGGGGCAGCGTTCGAGGTCGAGCAGGGCCTGTTCGATCTGGTCGAGCAGTTCCTGAGCTTCAATACGGAAAACGGCTGCGGGATCCTTATTTGTCATTTTGCCAGGACCTTGGTGACGATGTGGCAGAGCTGGTCGGAATCGAAAGGCTTGGTGATCCAACCCGTGGCACCGGCCGCTTTGGCCTGTTGCTTGATACCGGCATCGGATTCGGTGGTGAGGAACACAATCGGCACGCCGGCGTAAGAGGTGTTGGTGCGCAGCTTGCGGATCATCGAAAGTCCATCCATCACCGGCATGTTAAGGTCGGTGATGATCAGTTCGTATTTTGCGCCTGTCGCTTTCTGCAGGCCTTCCGATCCGTTGGCCGCTTCGCTGACCGAGTGGCCGTGTCCTGACAGTGCGATCTTCACGGCCTGCCGGATGCTGGCGGAATCGTCGACGATCAGGATCGAACTCATGGTGCGGTCCAGAAGAGGACATTGTCGGGCGCGTTGAGGAAGCCGCCGCGGATCAGTATCTCGCGCAGGGCTTCGGGCGGCGGCGAGGTCATACAGACCTTCTTGCCTTCGCGTGCGCACCAGCGTCTGACGGATTCGATGAGCTGCACGACCGTCAAATCGGCTTCGGTCATCTCGTGCACATCGATCGCGACGGCGGGCGAATTGGCGCGCGCTTTGGCGAGAACTTCGGCGAATGCGCGATGCGTTTCGGCGATAGTCCGCAGGGTCTGTTCGCCGCGCAGACGGAAAGTGATCGCAGTGGCAGCTTTGGATGGCACGTACGTGATTCCCCCTATGCGCGAGCGGCTAGATGTGCTCTAGCCGAGGGGGATTACACGCGCTGCGATTTAATTCGCGGTAAAGTTATTGCGGCGTGCCACATACAATATAGAGCAGTCCGTATTCGTACGTACGGCATCGGAGGAGAACGCGGAGAGGTGTCCTGCGGTATGTCATCCGAACCCGCGTATTGTCCTGTCTACATCACCGCACCGATGTGCCAGGGTACGAATTCCATGTCGCCGTAGCCGAGCTCTTCACTCTTCGACTTCTTGCCGGATGCCACATCGAGCATATAATCGAGTATTTCCGCGCCTTTTTCCGCTACTGTGGAGTCTCCGGTAACGATGGTGCCGCAGTTGAGGTCCATGTCGTCGGGCATCTTCTTATAGATGGCGGTGTTGGTGGCGAGTTTGATCGACGGCGACGGTTTACAGCCGTAGGCTGAACCGCGTCCGGTCGTGAAAGCGATCATGGTGGCGCCCGATGCGACCTGTCCGGTCGCCGAACAGGGGTCAAGGCCGGGGCTGTCCATGAAGACAAGGCCGTGCTTGGTCACCGGTTCGGCATATTGGATCACGTCTTTAAGCGGTGACGTACCGGCCTTGGCGACCGCGCCCAGCGATTTTTCCAGAATGGTGGTGAGGCCGCCCGCCTTGTTGCCCGGTGAGGGATTGTTGTTCATCTCCATATTATGGATCGCGGTGTAGTTTTCCCACCACTTGATCCGGGCCCGCAGTTTTTCCACCAGCACAGGGGATTCGGCTCGGGCGTAAAGCAGATGCTCGGCGCCGTAGATTTCCGGCGTTTCCGACAAAATCACGGTGCCGCCCAGCGATACCAGGCGATCGGAAGCATTGCCCAGCGCCGGATTGGCGGTGATGCCGCTCCAGCCGTCCGAGCCGCCGCATTGCAGGGCGACGACGAGTTCGCTGGCCGGCTGCGGCGTACGCGTTGCGGCGTTGACGAGCGGCAGCATTGCCTTCAGCCGCTCCAGCCCTTCGGCGATGGCGCGTTTTGTGCCACCGGTGTCTTGAATGGTGAAAGACTGGAAATGGGCGTTATCGGTGATCCCGTACTCTTGCTTGAAGCGGGCGAGTTGGATCACTTCGCAGCCGAGTCCGACCAGAAGCACGGCGGCGAAATTGGGATTGCACGCCGTGCCCCATAAGGTGCGCGTGAGCAAATCATAGCCTTCGCCCTTCGTCGCCATGCCGCAGCCGGAGTGATGGGTGATCGCCACCACGCCATCGACATTGGGATAATCGGCAAGCAGACCGCTTCTCTCCGCCGCATCGGCGATATGGCGGGCGACCGTCGCCGAACAATTCACGGACGTCAGAACGGCGATGTAATTGCGGGTCGCCACTTTGCCATTCGCCCGCTTGTAACCGAGAAAGGTGCGCGGCCGTTCGTGCGCCACGAATGCCGGAGCCACAGCCGCGGCCTCGCGCAGGTCCGAAAAGGCGAGGTTGTGGACGTGAACGTGACGGCCAGGCGCGATGTCTTCGGTCGCCACGCCGATCACCTGGCCGTATTTGCGCACCGGCTCGCCCTTTTTGATCTCGCGTGTGGAAATCTTATGGCCGAACGGAATGGGATCACGCGTCGTTATGCCTTCCGCTATAATTTCGGTGCCCGGAGCGAGAGCAACCACGGCGACCACGACATTGTCGTTCGGGTTGAGGCGGATGGTAGCGATGGTCGGCATGTCGTTCTCCAAATCAGGCACAGAGCCATTGCAAAGCGTTACTTAGGAAGCGAAGCTGCATTGGTGCCGTAAAGTCCGGTACGCGGTGAAACACGAGTTTGCCCGAGCCGAGGCGCGCCGTGAAGGTCCCGGCGCCGATGCGCCGGTCGTGATCGCGGCTGTAACCGGCGAACACTTCCACGTTGGGGCCGTCGACAATCAGGCCGTTGGCAAGCCGTCCGCGGGCCTGAAAGAAACCGTCCATGGCGCGGTTTACCGGGCTGCCAGCGTAAACCGGGTGTTCGCGAACAAAATACCAATTGCCCATCCAAGGCGCGCGAAAGCGGCCGACTTGGCCGTGGTAGGTGAACGCGCCTTCAGCCGCGAGTTGGCGCGCCACGCCGTCGGCCAGACCGTCTTCCTGCGGCAACAGCAACAGCGGCAATCCGTTTTTTGCCGCCGCGATCAGGGCAGCGGGCAGGGCGCCCGGAACCGGCGGGGTTGCGTTCTTTTTATCCAGCGTGAGCCCGTCGTCGCCGCCGAGTTTCTGGCCGGGTGTGGAGGCGTCGATCAAGCCGGAGGCGATGACCACATCGAACGCTCCGTCCGCGGTGTAATCGGCCATCGTGATGCCGGGAATTTGCTGAAGCTGATCGCGCAGCCGTGGCCAGACGCCGGTGACGCCGACACGCAGTGTTTTGCCAGGGACCGGTGCGCGCTTGGCATCCACCACCCACAATTCGCGTATCTGAGTGACGCCCGGTGCGCCCGACAACGCAAACTCGAAATGGTGAAGCCCTTCCTCGGTCAGCACTGGGGTGACGAAACCTTCGCGAACCAGCGCCCGCATCTCGCCCGGCTTCATCTGGGGAGCGGGTAGCGTGGCCAGCACGCTCTTATGCCCGCTGGGTGCGGTCATCGTAAAGGAGAGGCTGCCTGCCACCGCTTTGCCGGTATCGTTCAGAAGATAGAGATCGAACATCGCCACTTCGCCGCGCGCGATCGTCAAGGCTCGTTGCTTGGCCACTGGACGCACC
>JAATGK010000059.1 GCA_015654715.1 Alphaproteobacteria bacterium | reverse complement strand
TCGCTTGGGGCATGGCGCGGCGCGATCCGCATTTGATCACCTTCGAGCGCCAGCTTTGCACCTCCGATGCGGCGCGGTTCGAACGCACCCAAAATATCTTGCGCGCCCATCCCGCCATCCGGCTTGCCGGCCCGACCTGGGGCTGGATCGAAGCGGCCTATCGCTCGCTGAAACAAACCGCCGCGCGCGGATATGCCGAAGCGATCCAAACCCCGACCCTGATCGTTGGCGCCGGCCACGACCGCATCGTCCTGACCGAAGCCACCCGCCGCTTCGCCGCCCGCCTGCCGCACGGACGCTATGTCGAATTCGAAGCCAGCGAACACGAAATCCTGATGGAACAAGACGCCATCCGCGCCCGGTTCTGGAAAGAGTTCGACAGATTTGTCGGAGCGGCTGGAATCTAACCGCGCGCCTACTTCTTCCCCACAATCAACGCGTTAAGCGAGCGTTCGAGGTTCTTGCGGGCGCGGGTTTCCAGATTGCGGAACTCGGGACTGGCGTAGATGAAGGCGCGACCGGAGAAACTGCGCAACACCTTCTGCCGTTCAACGCGATAGGCCGCCTCGGCGATGAAAGCGTATTCGCGCCGCACTTGCGCTTCGTATTCGCTATAGCGCGGCTCGGGGGCCGCCAGAATCGCCAGATCGACATCGACCAGGAGCCGCGCCCCCGGATCGAGCACCACCGCGCCGGGCTTGGTGGCGAGGATGGCGTTCTTGACCTTGCCGGCTAAAGGCGTGGCGCCGAGGACCGCGACCGCCCAAGCGGCGCTGCGTTCTTCGTTGTCGGAACGGCGCGGATCGTAAATGGCGTCGTGGAACCACCAAGCGATCGGGATTTCCGGCGGCACATACCGCACGGTCTTCAAATGCTCGATGCCTTCGGCGATATGCTGCAAGGTGTGATAAGCGCGGGTGGGCTCGCTATAGCGCTCGGCCAAAGCCTCGAACACGCCGTCCGGCAGCTTCAGCCCGGCGCCCGCAAAGGCGTGCTGGAAATGATCTTTGAGGAGAAGAAGAGTGGGGTCCATGGCGGCTTTCTACGCCATGGCTAAGCGGCGATCCAGATAACCTCCCCCTGGCGGTGAGCCATCGCAAAACCGCTCCGGCAAATCTATCTCACAACACGCATTCGCCATTGCTGAAGCCGCCCAACGGCTTACGAAAAACCCGTCGAATCTGTCCCCATCGCGAAAACCGGCCGTACCATTGGCGGCATGAAACGACAGCAAACACCGGCCGGATTGGGCGCCGTCGCGGGCGACGCCATGGCGCGTTGCTACGGCGTGGCGCATCGCACCCTCATGCACGTCGTGGACGAGGTTCGCGCCCCGCGCCCGTGCCTGCCGCGCCCGGTTCTGGTCGACGCCGTTGCGCGCTTGATGGCGTTGAAGGCGCGTCTGGGTTGCAGTTTGGCGCGTCTGGAAAAGGCCGGCATGGGCCCCGGCATCCCGGCTTTTGTGGGGGAGGGGGGGCCCTAAATCTTTGGAAAACAACACCCCAAGATTTGCCTGAAAAAATCCCGGCGCGGACGTGGCGCTGCGGGGCGCCCAAGGGCAACCGGAACGCGGTCAAAACTGGTCTTCACAGCCAAGCGGCACGGGCCCTCGCCGCCACGCTCGATGGTTTCGAAGAACAGGTGCGCGCCGCCCGGAAGCTGGGCAAGATCGCGCGCATCCAGCGTTCAACCCGCCAGATGCTTCAGCGCCGCCGCGTGCAGGCGCGCATCGCCCGCCGCAACCACCCGGCCGCCCTCGGCGCAAGGCCCGCCCCGCCAATCGGTGATCACCCCGCCCGCCCCTTCGACGATCGGGATCAGCGCCTGGATGTCCCACGGCTTGAGGCGCGCTTCCACCACCAGATCGACAAACCCCATGGCAAGCAGCCCATAAGCGTAACAGTCGCCGCCGAACCGGCTCATCCTGGCGGCATCGCAAAGGCGGCGGAACACGGTCTGCTCCGTGGCGTCGAAATAGGCCCAGGGATGGGTCGTCATCAGCACGGCCTCGTCAAGGTGCGCGCAGGGCCGGGTCGCGAGTTTGCTGACGCCGTCCGGCGTGTGCAGCTCGGCCGCGTCGGGCGTGCCGATGAAGCGCTCGTGCGTCACCGGCTGGTCGAGCACGCCGAGCGTCACGCTGCCGGCTTCGTTAAGCGCGATCAGCGTGCCCCATTGGGTCTGGCCGGTGATGAAGGCGCGGGTGCCGTCGACCGGATCGATCACCCAAACGCGGCCCGTCGAACCGGCTTTTTCGGGAAATTCCTCGCCCAGGATGCCGTCGTCGGGCCGTTCCTCAGCCAGCACCGCACGGATCGCCTGCTCGGCCCCTTTGTCGGCCGCGGTGACCGGATCGAACATGGCGGCGCCGCTGCCGGCATCCTTGCCGCCCTTGTCGATCACGTCGATGCGGCGGCGGAAATAGGGCCGTATCACCTCCCCGGCGGCATCGGCCAGGCGGTGAATGAGGGCAACGTCGTTCTGGCTGGCCATGGTCCCGGTTCCTTTGCGACCTGCGTATATGGCACGCGGTTGGCGCACGAAAGGGGTCATTCGCATCGCGCCAGTGCATTGACAAAATGTACGTACAAAGTGTACGTACAATACGTGAGTTGGCGCTTGTCCGCCGGCTGTTCGGCCGTCATCATCGGACAGGGGCCATACTCACATGGCAGAAAACATCCGATTTGAATGGAATCCGAAAAAATCGGAGGCCAATCGGCGCAAGCATGGGATCGATTTCGAGTTTGCACGCAGGGTTTTCTTCGACCCGCTGAAACGGATCGAACCAGAAGAGGACGACCATGGAGAAGTCCGATGGCGGACCGTTGGTGAAATCGAGCGACGTGTCTTCGTCGTCTCCCACACGATCCGCGAAGAAGGCGAAACGGAAGTCATCCGCATCATCACGGCACGAAAAGCTGGTCGTGGTGAACGTCAAGAATATGAAGGAGCTTCCCGCGCTCACAGATGATCAACGCAAGCAGCTCGAAGCCATCGACAATCTGCCCGACGACCAGATCGATTTCAGCGACATCCCGGAAATGACCGAGCACAAAGGCCCCGTTTACGTCGGCCTGATGTACCGCCCGGGCAAGACCAGCGTCACCATCCGGCTCGATTCCGACATGGCCGAATGGTTCAAGGCGCAAGGTAAAGGCTGGCAGACCAAGATGAATTGGGCGTTGAGGCTCTATTTCGCCTCACACCGCAAGACCGGCGCCATCGTCGGAAAACCTTAGCCCGCGTCCTGATCCGCCCGCGCCTGGCGCTTGCGCAGGGTGGGATCGCGTTCGCGCTTCCTGAGGCGGATCGACTGCGGCGTAACCTCGACCAGTTCGTCTTCCTCGATATAGGCGATCGCCTGTTCCAGGGTCATCGGCACGATCGGCGTCAGCTTCACCGCTTCATCCTTTGACGTGGTGCGGATGTTGGTGAGCTGCTTGGCGCGGAGCGGATTGACGATGAGGTCGTTGTCCTTGGCGTGCTGGCCGATGATCATGCCTTCGTAGATCTTGGCACCTGGCACCACGAACAGCTTGCCGCGCTCTTCCAGATACCACAGGGCATAAGGCACCGCCGTGCCCTGGCCATTGGAGATCAAGACGCCGTTGGCGCGGCCGGCCACCGGCCCTCGGTGCGGAGCGTAGCCATGGAACATGCGATTCATCACACCGGTACCGCGCGTATCGGTGAGGAACTCGCCATGATAGCCGATCAGGCCGCGCGACGGCGCCAGGAAGGTCAGGCGCGTCTTGCCGGCGCCAGTCGGGCGCATATCGGAAAGCTCGCCCTTACGGTTCGAGATCTTCTCGATGACGATGCCGGTATAGGGATCGTCGACGTCGATCGAGACTTCCTCGATCGGCTCCAGACGTT
>JAATGK010000398.1 GCA_015654715.1 Alphaproteobacteria bacterium | reverse complement strand
GGTGGATTATAGTTCGGGCACCGCGGTGACGAGATTCTTCTACACCGACCGGCAGGGCAGCGTGGTGGCGATGAGCGATGCTTCGGGCAATGGCACCGAAGGCCCCTACACTTACGACGCCTATGGCAATTGCGTCACGGGTGGGCAGCCCTGCAGCGGCGGCGTGCCCTACAAATACACCGGCCGGCGTTATGACCCCGAGACGGGTCTCTATTACTACCGCGCCCGTTACTACTCGGCTCCGCTCGGCCGCTTCCTGCAGACCGATCCCATCGGCTACAAGGACAACCTCAACTGGTACGCCTATGTCGGAAATGATCCGGTGAACGGGGCCGATCCGACGGGGTTGGTCGATGCTCGTTGTGACCAAGGCGGTGTGTTAGGGTGTGAAGGAGAAGTTACTGCCGACGGCAGCTGGAAAACCGTGGGAGCGGTAAGAGTACCTGGGCTTGTCGGATCACAAGTCACCGAAGGTCCAGAAGGCACAAATGAAGCAGGCTCAATCTACAACGCTAAATCTGATGACATCATCTCTGGTCCAGAGATGTCGGCAGAGAGCCGTAAGTCGATAATTGATCAGGGAATTGCAAAGTATAGAAGTGACCCCAAGAACGTAGCATCCGCTATTTTCAACTCCTCTGATACGTACGTAATAGCCAATCGCAGTGGTGGTCGGGGAGAATATGACACCCTCGACGAAGCGAACTCAGCAATTCGACGGCTAAGGGAAAATGATGCGTCGTGGGGGCATGTGCCAGCATCGACGTGGTTGGGATTTACTTGGGTTTATGCTGCTGCGGCCTATCCGATATCGAATGCGTATGGCCTCCGACTGTTTCCTGATACCGGCCTCTTATTTGTCCTGTGGCACGAAGCTGGCCATATTCCGTGGGGTGGCGGCTGTGGTTCTTCGGAAAGTTGCGCAAATAACTTTGCCAGAGAGCATGTGCCGGTGCCGTAGTACATGGAGTGCCGTTGTGGATCGTGGGGAGGAATATCTATGAAAGCGCTAGTTACCTTTGATGCAGCCTTCCTGCTTGCTTTATCTGTGCAGGACGTTTGGAGGGGTGTGTTATATGGCTGGTGGGAAAGAGAACTGATCATTTTATATGGTACGACAGCTTTATTGGTTTTGTTCCGGTTGTCCTTTGCAGTTCAGCGCGTCAGGCCCGCAGGTTCAAAGGCTATGCGAGTGATCGTGTTGGTTTCTGCCATACTGCTTTTGGCAGCTGCGCAAGTTCCTCAAAACGTGTGAAGTTGTGGGTCGAAGCCAAAACTCCCCCTCTCTCAGAATACGGTGCCTGGAGCATGTGCCCCGCGTCGAATTATCGGCGCCGCGGGATCGATTCCGCTCTTGAAGGTGCGCCGGTCGGCCGACGCGAATCCGCTTCTCAATCAATGCCGCCGCCGCTCTGCGAGCTTTGGCGGACATATCGGCGACGAGTTTTGATCGTGGAATTGCTCCGCGCGCGGTGATGTTGCCGCTGTCTCGATACTCCGATTTTGCTCGTGTGATGGTGTCCGGCACGCTGCTGGCGACCCGAATCCGCTGCGGATTTTGCTGTTGAAGCGTACCCATCCGCCGAGGACCGCGGATTTGGGGGTTGCGGCGGGTATTGGGTACGCACCCTGGGACGACCGCCTTGCGCGGGCGTGATGATGTACTGAGGATCGCCAGCCGGTGGTTATGACTGGCCATATGCGATGCCTATATCTGGACATAGTACGGAAGAGCGATTTGTCGTCACGGCGGAAGCGCGGCGGCGATGGTCGCGTGACGAGAAGCTGGCAATTGTCGCGCAGATCGCGGGGAGCACGGTATCAGCGGTTGCGCGCCGTCACAGCATTGCGCCGAGTCTTTTGTTCCGGTGGAAGCGGGAGCTTGGAGGAACGGCGGAGAAGCCTAAGGCGTCGGAGTTTGTGCGGATCGCGCTGCCGGCGCCGATTACGGGCGGCGGCGGTCCGCAATCGGACGCGACGGGCGACGGTGCCATAGAGATCGTGCTGAACGGTGGACGCCGGGTGATTGTTGGCAAGCACGCCGACATGGTTGCCTTGAGGCAAGTGGTTACGATGTTGGAACGGCTATGATTCCCGTTCCATCTGGCGCGCATGTATGGATCGCAACAGGCGCGACCGATATGAGGCGCGGCTTCAATGGTCTGGCTTTGCAGGTTCAGGAAGTGCTGAAGCGCAATCCGCATGCCGGCGATCTTTTTGCCTTCCGCGGCAAACGCGGAGACCTGATCAAAATTTTGTGGCATGACGGTCAGGGTCTCTGCGTTTTTGCGAAACGATTGGAACGAGGCAAGTTTATCTGGCCTTTGACGAAGGGCGATGCGGTTGCGATCACCCCGGCGCAGATGGGCTATTTGCTCGAGGGGATCGATTGGCGCAATCCACAACGAACGGATCGGCCTCAATTGGCGGGCTAATTGTTCACAACATTCTGCGCTATCTCGTTGCGGCATGGTGACTCGAACGCAGCAAAGGCGGCTCACAAACGCGACATTTTGTGATTCCATCTTGGCATGGCGAACGCGACCGATTCTTCTCTTCCCGATGATGTGGAAACGCTGAAGGCGCTTCTGATCGCCACTCGTGACGAACGCGACTGCGCCGAAGCAGAGCTGCGTCAATCCAGAGCCGAAGAGCACGATGCGATGGCGCGCGAGAAGACGCTCACGCTTCTGATCGAGAAGCTGAAGTTCCAGATCGCCAAGTTGCGCCATGAGCAATACGGCCAATCCGCCGAGCGCCATGCCCTCATCGAGCAACTCGAATTTGAGCTTGCCGAAGCCGTGGAGACAGCGGCCGAAAGCGAAACGGCGGCCGCGCTTGCGGCGGTTCGGGCCAAGACGATCGTCGTCGGCGCGTTCGAGCGCCGCAAACCGGCCCGGCGGCCATTGCCGGAGAATCTGCCGCGCGAGCGTGTGGTGGAACCGGCGCCCACCTCGTGTCCGTGCTGCGGCGGCACGAACCTGCGCAAGATCGGCGAGGATGTGACCGAAACGCTGGAGGCGGTTCCACGACAGTGGAAGGTCATCCAACATGTGCGCGAGAAGTTCTCCTGCCGGGCTTGCGAGAAGATCACCGAGCCGCCGGCGCCTTCGCACCCGATCCGCCGCGGGCGGGCCGGCCCCAATCTGCTCGCCATGGTGCTGCACGGCAAATACGGCCTCCATCTGCCGCTCGATCGTCAGAGCAAGGCCTTCGCCCATGAAGGCATCGAGCTCGACGTTCTCGACACTGGCCGACTGGGTCGGCGCCTGCGCAGCCACGCTGGCGCCGCTCACAGAGGCGATCAAGGCTCATGTCTTCGCCGCCGAGCGCATCCATGCTGACGACAGTGTGCTGCAGAAGCACACAGAAGGGATGGTCTGTATGACCTGACATTCTGTGAGCACAAGCTGCGATGATGATGAGGGTAGGCCCCTCGGGATCGGCTTTCAGGAGCAGGTCCCAAACCGCTCCAAGCGGCTACGCTTAAGAGGCGCGGTCGTGAGCGTTGGAGGCAAGTTCAGGGAGACACCCTGGACCGGTACGCATCCGAGAGACGAACGAAAGTGAACCCATCGATGAAGCGTCGTAACATGGAAGACGTCGTCAAAACCAGAGGTGTGTCGTCCCTCTGGGACCAGTTCGCCGGATACCTGATGACTGGGCGAGCGACGACCGGCGTTGAGGGGGCGTGAAGCGGATGCAGGCGTTATCGCGGAACTGCAGGAACCAGTCGCTCCGATGTCAAGGGAGAAGTTCAAGCGGAGAACACCGCAAGGCGAGAGTACCGACGCGGGGCACTGGGACGGACCGATCCGTAGTAGCGATGAAGGCCCGCAATGGGGCCGGAGCAAAGGGATCGGATCAGGTGGGCGAGCCACCGGCGCAACTGGAAACAGGAGGACGCCGATGACCACGCCAAGCAAGCCGTTCAACATCGACAAGAAGGATGTGTACGAAGCGTATCTAGGAAGTATGGGGTCAGAGTAGAAACCCGTCTGCTGTTGTGATAGTATGATCCTCGCAGATCGGCGAAGGGGGCGCGCATGGCGCGGCTGGGACGCTACTTCATTCCGGATCAGCCGTTGCATATCATCCAGCGTGGCAACGACCGCCAGCCCGTGTTCTTCGGCGATGACGATTTTGCGCAATACCGCGCCTGGCTGATCGATGCGGCCGCGGCCAACGGCCTGACCGTTCACGCCTACGTGCTGATGACCAATCACGTCCACCTCTTGGCGACGCCCGCCACCGCCGCCAGCCTGCCGCGCACGATGCAAGCCTTGGGGCGGCGCTATGTCCGTTTCATCAACACGGCGTTGAAGCGCAGCGGTACGTTATGGGAGGGCCGCTATCGCGCCGCGCCGATCGAGAGCGAGGACTATTTCATCACCTGCTGCCGGTATATCGAACTCAATCCAGTGCGGGCGCATATGGTGGCGCATCCGCGGCAGTACCGTTGGTCGAGTTATCGCGCCCATGCCGATGGCGTGTCCGACGCGTTGGCGGCGTTTCATCCGGTGTGGCGGCGGCTGGGGCGCAGCGTGGCCGAGCGGCAAGCGGCCTATCGCAAGCTGATCAAGGGAAATTTCACCCCCGGTTTTGTCGAGGCGCTCCGGGCGGCGACCAACGGCGGCTGGGCGCTCGGCAGCGAGCGTTTCCGCCAAGAGATTGCCGCGATGGCCAAGCGCCGCGCCGCACCCTTGCCAAAGGGCCCGCGCGCGCAGAACGCAACCGACGAAAGGCAGATGAAACTGCTATGAAACGCAAAGATTTTACTCTGACCCCATACTTCCAGGTTTCGCGCATACAAGTACAGGGCATGACTATTTGTTGGTAGGGGTAGGAACGCCACAATTTGGAGCCAACAAGGAGTGGTCAAATGACCCCGACGCGGTCGTAAAGGGACTATCCGCCAATTTTTACGCACCGGGAGCTAGCGCGTCAGTAAGCCTGACCGACCCCAAAGCAGCTTCTATGGGTGTGGGGGGCGCTTTACCTCCCAAAATTCCAACCTCTATTCGGAGTTCCCCGGGGGCGAGCGCGACCTATGGCATTGACATAATGGATATCGGACGTGCGGT
>JAATGK010000346.1 GCA_015654715.1 Alphaproteobacteria bacterium | reverse complement strand
TGGGTGACGAGCGCCGCCAGCGTCATGTTGATGGTTTCCGAACGACTCACGGCGCCGGTGCCGACGTTCGAATTGTCGGACCCCATCTTGACCAGGCTGCCCGGGGTCAGACCCACCCCCGGCATCACGTTTTCGAGTCCGAACAGGTTGTTGATACCGGCGTTCTCGGAATTGGTGCGCGACCGGCTGGTCGAGTTCGAGAGTTTGGCGGCATCGGCTACGGCGACGTTGACGGTAATAATGTCGCCGACGCGGGAGGCGCGCGGATCGTGGAAGAAGCTGCGGGCGCCCGGCTGCCATAGCGAGGCGCGGCCTTTAGGCTCGGCCGGGGGCTGCGGCATCGGGACCGACACCTGCGGCGCCGTATTGGTCATGCCGGCGAGTTTGGGTCCGCCGTTGGCGACGTCGCCGAGGCGCTCGTAGGCCGAGCAACCCGCAGCGAGGACGCCGGCCGAGATCAGGGCGATGGCATTACGCAGCAACATGGCAGGTCCTCTCAAGGATTGCGGCTGGCAATACGATTGCTGCCGAGTTGGGCTCCGCCGGACTGGGCGCGTACCTGGCCGGGGCCGGTGACGATGCCGCTGATCTGACGAAAGGACGCAGGATTTTGAATGGTCACGGTTTCGCCCAAGCCGCCTTCGCTCATGGCGCGGCCGGAAGCGGTCAGAACGACACCAGGGGCTTCGAACACCATGGTCACGGTCGAGCCTTTGGCGACCAGAACCGGATGGCGCAGATCCTGAACCCGCAGGGTTTCGCCGGCGCGCAGGGTGCGACGGGTTTCCAGGCCGACCACATCGGCGAGGCTGGTGGCGACACCCATCACATCGCCGGTAGCCACCGCATAGATCATGTCGGAATCGGTGATCACCGTGCCGCGGCCAATGTCGTGACTTGGGACGACGACGCGGACGCCGCCGAAGGCCGGGTAGGCGAGCATCAAGGCCAGGGCGAGAAAGCAAAAGCGCATCATGGTCAGGCTCCCAATTTGGCGGTTTCCGCCATCATCTGGTCGGCGCTCGTTACCACCTTCGAGTTCATCTCGTAGGCGCGCTGGGCGGCGATCAGCGAGGTGATTTCGCTCACCGCATCGACGTTGGAGGTTTCCAGGAAATACTGCTGGATGGTGCCGTAGCCGGTCGAACCGGGAACACCGGCCTGCGGGCCGCCCGACGATGTGGTTTCGGAGTAAAGGTTGTCGCCCATCGCGCTGAGGCCGGCTTCATTGGGGAAACGGGTCAGTTCGAACTGGCCGACGAGCTGCAGTGCGATCTGGCCCGGCATAGCGGCCTGGACCTGGCCCTGGGTGTTGATGGTCACCGCCGTGGCCGTAGCGGGAATGGCGATGCCCGGCTGGACGACATAGCCCTGCTGGGTGACGAGCTGACCTTCCGGCGACAACTGGAAATTGCCGTCGCGGGTGTAGGCGTCAGTGCCGTCCGGCATCTGAATGCGGAAAAAGCCGGAGCCGTTGACCGCCACGTCGTAAGGGTTCGACGTGTTTTGCATGTTGCCCGCTTTGGTCATCCGGTAGACGGCGGCGGTGCGCACACCGGTGCCGAGCTGGATGCCCGACGGCAGCAGCGTGCCGGTATCGGAGGACTGGGCGCCAGCCTGCTGGATGTTCTGGTAGAGCAAATCCTGGAACGCGGCGCGCTGGGCCTTGTATCCCGTGGTGTTCATGTTCGCCAAGTTATTGGCGATCACTTCGACGTTGGTCTGCTGGGCCAGCATTCCGGTAGCGGCGATTGAAAGGGCGCGCATAGACTATTTCCTTCTTACTGAACCGAGCCGAGTTTCTGGATGGCCGTGCGCTTCATGTCGGAAGCGCCCTTTTCCAGAGTCGAAGTGGCTTCATAGGAGCGCATGATCTCGATCATGCGCGAGATTTCGACGACCGGCTGAACGTTCGAGCTCTCGAGCATGCCCTGCTCAAGCGTCGCGCTGGTGGCCGGACCGGCGGTCTGGGTGGTCGAATAGAGGCTGTTGCCCTGTTTCTGCAGATTGCGCGGATTGGCGAAATCAACCAGACGCAACTTGCCGAGCTCGCCCTGCTTGCCGGTGATCGTGCCATCGGCGCCGAAACTGATGTCGCCATCGTCGGGCGCGATGGTGATCGGACCACCGTCGCCAAGCACCGGATCGCCGGCTTCGGTGACGACGATACCGTCGGCATTGAGGGTGAAATGCCCGTTGCGGGTGTAGCGCTCGCCGGCCGCGGTCTGAATCGCGAAATAGCCGCTGCCGTTGATGGCGAGATCGAAGGCGGACCCGGTTTGGTCCATGCGGCCGCCCGACAGGTCGCGTAAGACCCCGGCGTCCTTCACGAAACTCAAGGTCTGCGTGCCTTTTTGGTCTTCGCCAGGCTTAACGCGCTGAAGAAGCTCTTCGAATTTGACACTCTCGCGCTTGTAACCGGGCGTCGACACGTTCGCGATATTGTTCGCGATCACGTCGATCGAGCGAAATGCCGCAAGCTGATACGACAAACTGAGGAGCGACACATTATCCATGGAGACGGGGTCCTTTCTGGTCCTCTGCCGAGTCCCTGGTGTGCACGCTCTATGCCAGGGCAAAATGCGGGTTTTTTGGGGGTTTCAAAGGGTCCCGACGTGCACATCGGCAAAACCTGCCGGGATAAGTCTGCCGGGGACCGATATTTGAACCACTCCTTAACCACGCCGTCCTAACGTCGCTTCACATTCTGAAGGGATGACGATGGCCAACACGGACACGGAGACAGAAGCCGAAGACCAGGAAGGTCAGGCGCCTGTCGATGGCGAAAAGAAAGGTTTCGTTAAGAAACTGTTCGGCAAGAAGAAGCTGCTCATCATCATGGGCGCGGCTTTGGTGCTCCTTTTGGGCGGCGGTGCTGCACTCTATTTCTTTGTCTTCAGCGGCAACAACGAGCCGGCCAAGACCGCAGGCAACGGTCCGGATTTCCCGGCAACGCCGCCGCAAGTCGCCTATTTCGACATCCCCGACCTGATCGTGAACATCCAAAGCGCCGACGGAACGCCGGTTTATTTGAAGCTGTCGTTGTCGCTCGAGCTTTATACGGCCGAGGAAAAGCCCGGCATCCAGGTGCTGGTTCCGCGCATCGTCGACCAGTTCCAGGGCTATTTGCGCGAGCTTCGTACCGACGACCTCAAAGGGTCCGCGGGAATCATGCGCGTCAAGGAAGAACTCTTGCGCCGTACCAACGTGGCGGCCGCCCCCTACAAGGTGCGCGACGTGCTGCTCAAAGAAATGATCCTCCAATAAGCCGCCAAACAGTGAGTTGAGTGCAGCGATGGCCGACGAACCCGAAAAACAAATGACCAGCCAGGCCGAGATCGATGCGGCCTTTGCCGCGGCGGCAACCGCACCCGTGCCGGATCTCGATGACGGCCTCGAAGGCGCGGCCGCGGCGCCGACCGAACGCATCCTCAACCAGGACGAAATCGACTCCCTGCTCGGCTTCGATGTCGCGACCGATCAGGTGCAGGACAAGTCGGGCGTCCGCGCCATCATCAATTCCACGCTCGTCTCCTACGAGCGCCTGCCGATGCTGGAAATCGTCTTCGACCGGCTGGTCCGGCTGATGACGACGAGTTTGCGCAACTTCACCTCGGACAACGTCGAAGTCAGTCTCGACAACATCACCTCGATCCGTTTCGGCGATTACCTGAATTCGATCCCGCTGCCGGCGATCCTGGCGGTGTTCCATGCCGAACAGCTCGATAATTATGGCCTCTTCACCGTCGATTCGAACCTGATCTATTCGATCGTCGACGTGCTCTTGGGCGGCCGGCGCGGTTCGTCGGCGATGCGCATCGAG
>JAATGK010000276.1 GCA_015654715.1 Alphaproteobacteria bacterium | reverse complement strand
GATCATGCTGTCGCGCGCTTATTTCAGCTTCTTCCTGAACAAAATTCCCGCCGAGCTATACGAAGACATGGCCAGAGCGATGGGCGAAAACGTCGACGCGCTGCCGAAGGACAAACGGGCCGCTGCCTTCCTGACGGCGCTCGAAAAGATGAGCAAAGCCTGCGGCGTCGACAGCCTCAAGATGTCGGATTACGGCATCACGAAAGTGGAGCTGCCGGCGTTGGCCAAGAACGCCCGCGAAACCATGGGCGGCCTGTTCACGGTCGACCGCTACAAGCTGTCGTTCGAAGAGACGGTGGAAATCTTCGAAAAAGCCTTTGCCTAAAGGATGGCGGGGAGATCGCGGTGCGGTTTCCCCTATCTCCTTTAGTACCGCGCGTTGCCCGGGGTACGCGGGAACGGGATGGCGTCGCGCACGTTGCTGAGGCCCGTCGCGTAGATCAACGTGCGTTCGAAGCCGAGACCGAAACCGGCGTGCGGTACGGTGCCATAGCGGCGCAAGTCGCGGTACCAATCGTAAGCCTGCTTATCGATGCCGATTTCATCCATGCGGCTGTCGAGCACGTCGAGCCGTTCTTCGCGCTGGCTGCCGCCAATGATTTCGCCGATGCCGGGGGCCAGCACATCCATCGCCGCAACGGTTTTGCCGTCGTCGTTGACCCGCATGTAAAAGGCTTTGATCGCCTTCGGATAGTTCATCAGGATGACCGGCTTGCCGACGTGCTTTTCGGTCAGATAGCGCTCGTGCTCGCTTTGCAAATCGGTGCCCCAGCTCACCGGATATTCGAATTTCGCGCCCGATTTCTCGAGGATCGCCACCGCTTCGGTGTAGTCCATATGGACGAATTCGGAAGTAACAATGTTCTCCAGCTTCTGCGTCAACCCTTTCTCGACACGCTGGTCGAAGAAGGCGATGTCGTCGGCGCGTTCGTCGAGCAGCGTCTTGAAAACGTGCTTGAGCAGGCCTTCGGCCAGCGCCGCATCGTCCTTCAAATTCGCAAACGCGATTTCCGGCTCGACCATCCAGAACTCGGCGAGATGGCGCGAGGTGTTGGAATTCTCAGCCCGGAAGGTCGGCCCGAAGGTGTAAACCTTCGACAAGGCCATGCAGTAGGTCTCGACATTGAGCTGGCCCGACACCGTCAGAAACGCTTCCTTACCGAAAAAGTCCTTGGAAAAATCGATTTTGCCGTCATCGGTGCGCGGCAGGTTGGCGAGGTCCAGCGTCGAAACGCGGAACATCTCGCCGGCGCCCTCGGCATCCGAGGCGGTGATGATCGGCGTGTTGACCCAGACGAACCCTTCCTTGTTGAAGTAGCCGTGAATCGCCTGCGCCAGACTGTGGCGGACGCGGGCTGTGGCGCCGATGATGTTGGTGCGCGGGCGCAAGTGAGCCACCTCGCGCAGATATTCGACCGAATGTGCCTTGGGCTGGATCGGATAATGATCGGGATCTTCGACCCAGCCGATCACCTTAACCTCTTCCGCCTGCATCTCGAACGGCTGGCCCTTGGCCGGCGACGGCACGATCTTGCCGCGCGCTTCCACGGCACAACCGGCGGTCAGCTTCAGCACCTCGTCGGCATAATTCGCCAATGTATTGGGGACGATCACCTGAACCGGGTGAAAACATGAACCATCTGAAATCTGCAGGAAAGAAATGCCGGCCTTCGAATCGCGCCGCGTGCGCACCCACCCTTTGACGGTGACGGTTGCGTCGTGCGGCGCCTCGCCTTTGAGGATCGCGTGGCCGGAATAAGTGCTCATGATTTACCCAACGAAATAATCCTGCGGATTTACAGACGACAGTGCGATTTTGTCCAGCGATTCGCGGACAAAGAAGCCCTGGTACCAGTGTGTATTCCAGCCATTTCGTCGCAAACGCGGCAGGCATGACCGGCTCGCACCCACCCCATCCTGATGCACCGCAGGCGGAACATCACACACCTGCCAACAGCGACCACTCACCCGGTACCCCTAATGATACCGCGTCGGGCAGCATCGGATGCGAATCTCTTGGCCTGCGACACGCGCCAATCACGTAAAATTCCGCAACGCCAACCTGTGGCGGAGGTTTGGTTCGGGCACGACAGGAAGACGCACCATGACAAAAAAATAAAATCGAAGCCCATCGAGCACGTCGAATGCGCGCGACACAAGCCGTCGGAGTTGCCGCTGAAACTGCGTCTCGGTGAGCAACAACACGCCCTGCGCGATGACAAATACGACGCCATGGGGTCGCGTTCGGGGCGCCGCTCCCGGCCGGAATTGTGATAATAACATCATATATTACAGACACTTACGTCTAATATAGGAGATTGAATTGGCCGTTAACAAATTGTGATTGCAAGGTTCCTAAACGCTCCCACAATACTTGTAGCTCTGGATTGATACCGCGCCGCGTTACCCGCGGTGGTATGCATTGCCGACAGTTACACGCACTGCACGTGTTGTGCGCATTCGAAACAATGGCGAAACTGTCGCGTTGAACCGCCGCGTTATGTCGCGTAGCAAACCAACTGTCTTAAACGTGATGCCGTTGCCACCATTGATCGGCATCGGATACGATTAGCGCAGCGATAAGTAGCGCAGCAGGAATTCTCTCCAACATGCCTATGGAACACACCTCGACCCGGCGCGAGCGCAAGTCTGCGCCGGCACAAACATCGGAAAAACCGATCCTTCGTCACAACAAACTCGACGACAACATCGGGTACCAAATCCGGACGGCTTATGTCGCCGTCCGCCGGCACTTCGAAGTCGCCATGGAAAAGCTGGATCTCACGCAAAAACAGACCAGCGTGCTTTGGCTGATCGAAGCCAATGCCGGCGTTTCGCAGATCGCGCTGGCCAACGAGCTCGGCATGGACCGCGCCTCGATGATGGCGATCGTCGACCGCCTCGAAGAGCGCGGCTTGATCGTGCGCAAGCGCTCGGCTGAAGACGGCCGCCGCCAAGAGCTCAACGCGACCGCTAAAGGCAAAAAGGTCCTCGCCCAGGCCAAGACGGCGATCCACGACCACGAAAAGTGGATCAGCCAGAAATTCACCAGGGCCGAGGTCGCTGCCTTTGTGGATGGCCTCAAGCGCTTCACGCGCTGAGACCGGCTACCAAGAACATGTGAAAACGGGGCGAGCCCACAATGACGGCTCGACCCCGTTTTTGCTGTTGCTTGCGGCGTCGCTATTTCGCCGCCTTCGCCAGCCCGTAAACGCCAGCCAGAACATAAGCGCCACCGAAGAAGAACATCGCCGCATCGACACCGCCGAGGATGGTGCGCAAAGAGCCCGGCGCGGCGGTGAGAAGCCAGATGTCGGCGATCAGCAGCACCACGGCACCGGCGAGCAGCGCGGCGCCAAACGCCACCGTGTTGCGATAGACCCTTCGGCTGTAGACCCGCATTGAACGCATCGTTTTCCTCACCCAGATGTGCGGTGACGACCCTCTCGCACAACCCACCCTGCACGGATATGGTCCGGCTCTGTCGCTCCTCACGGATTAGCACATGTCCCGCCTGATGCGCATCGCCGCTTTTGCTGCGGCCGCCCTGATCACCACCAGCCTTGCCGCCTCCGCCGCGCCGTTCACCGCCAAGTTGATGGCGACGCTCGATCGTGTCGACGACCCGCGGGTATCACCGGATGGGCGTTATGCCCTCTACGACCTGCGCACGGTCGATTACGACGCCAACAAATCGGCGCATGCGCTATGGCTGTTCGATCTCAAGACCCACGCCACGCGGCGGCTGAAAATTTCCGAAGGCGGCACCTCCAGCGGGCGCTGGGCACCGGACGGCTCGATCTATTTCATCTCTGGGCGCAACGGCGGCATCGATCAGGTTTTCCGCACCGACGTGAAGGGCGAGACCGCGGTGCAGGTCACTCAGGCCGAGCTCGACGTCGGCGCTTTCCGGCTGTCGGCCGACAGCAAACTCCTGGTGATCGCTCAGGCCGTGTTTCCCGATTGCCCCGACATCGCTTGCACGGTGGCGCACAAGAAGGCCAAGAGTGAGGCCAAGGCCACCGGCGTGATCTACGACAAGCTCTTCATCCGCCATTGGGATACCTGGGCGGACGGTACCCGCAACCACCTCTATGCGCTGAAGCTGAATCCGGCGGGCGTGGCCGAAGGCGCGCCGGTGGCCCTGATGAACGGCTTCGACGGCGACAGCCCGACCAAGCCCTTCGGTGGCGACGGAGACTTCGCGATTTCGCCCGACGGCACCACGGTCGTCTTCTCGGCGCGCGTGGCGGGTACGACCGAGCCGTGGAGCACCAATTTCGACCTCTTCGCCGTGCCGGTGGACGGCGCCAAGGCCCCCATCAACCTCACCGAGGCCAACAAAGCTTGGGACGCCGACCCGGCCTTTTCGCCCGACGGCAAATGGCTGGCTTATTCCGCCATGACTCGCCCGGGCTTCGAGGCCGACCGCTACCGCCTGATGCTGCGCAACGTCGCCACCGGCGAGACTCGTGAAATTGCAGCCGATTGGGACCGCTCGGCCGAGGCGCCGGTATGGTCGCGCGACGGCAAGCGCCTGCTTGTTGCCAGTGACGACATTGGCCAGCACCGCGTGTTTGCGATCGATCCGGCATCGGGCAAAGTCACGGCCCTCACCGGGCGCGGCCATGTCGACGCCTTCGACGTGAGCCCGAACGGGATCGTCGTCGTCGAGGACAACCTTCTGACGCCGGCTCAGCTCTATGCGGCCCCCTATGGCGGCAAGGAGGAGAGGCTCACCAGCGTCAACGCCGCGGCGCTGAAGGGCTTGGCGATGGGCAAAGCCGAGCAGTTCTCGTTCCCCGGCTGGAACGGCGAAACCGTCTATGGCTATGTCGTCAAGCCGACGAATTTCGACCCGAACAAGAAATATCCGGTGGCGTTTCTGATCCACGGCGGGCCGCAGAGCTCGATGGCGAACGACTT
>JAATGK010000393.1 GCA_015654715.1 Alphaproteobacteria bacterium | reverse complement strand
CGCCCGTCGCGATCGCGTTTTGCGGCATGCCGTCATACGCGGCTTCCTCGGGTTCCTGGGCGATCACCAGACCGCCCATCTCTTTCAACAGCTTCACCCCGATGCTGCCGTCGGTTCCGGTCCCCGACAGGACCACACCCACGGCCCGCGCGCCGTATTCCTTCGCCAGCGACTGCAACAGAAAATCAAACGGCAACCGGGCGCCGTGACGGGCTTGGGGGTTTGACAGACGGAGCTTGCCCTCAGCGACGGATAGATAGCTGGCGGGCGGAATGACATAAAGATGGTCGCCCTCGATCAGCAATCCATCCGCCGCCTGACACACGGTCAGCGAGGTGTGGCTGCTGAGCAGATCCACCATCATGCTCTCATGGGTCGGATCAAGGTGCTGGACCAAGATGAAGGCGATTCCCGTACCGGCGGGAATCGTGCCCACCAGCTTCCGGCTGGCTTCAAGGCCGCCTGCTGAAGCGCCAATCCCAACGACGAGAAGGTTTTTCTTCGACGGCACGACCGTTTTGGCTACACCAGAACGCCCGCGCAACCGCACGGGATTCGGCTTCGATTTCGCCGGGGCCTTGGCGGCCCGGCGTGGACGACTCTTTGACATACCTCGATTGATCTCTAAAGGCAGCTTTCAAACAGAAAGCGCCGCTATTATTTACCACATCTAGCCTGCCGCAGCGATGCCGGAAAGCCCCCGGCGGGCGTTTTTGAGTAGATTCCGTAACCGCCCCCAACGATTTCATAGCACTAGGGCTGCGATCAGGACGCAATTGCCCAACAACATCGAGTCGGGAAGATTCGGGCACCGCCGGGGTCGCCAAGTACTCCGATTCTGTGGTTTACGGGCTCCCAGAACGAACCCGTCTGAGTAGTTTCCGAATCTCCCCCCGCCAGTGCCCCTTCCCTTACGATGTGGCGAGTCGCCGGCCGCGCCACGTCCCTGGGCGCGTTCCACGCGGCGGCCTGGTTGGGATGCGACGAGGAGGGCTGGAAATGATCGGAGAACATATCGACGAAGCCGCCGAACGGGTGTGGAAGCACCGGTTTGCGCAGGTCTTGTACGAGCATTTCTGCTTCGGCGGACTGGCGCAGGCGGACGCCCTTGCCGACGCTTACGCGCATGCCGACGCCCAATATCTGGTTCGCGGTTTGAACAGCCCGGAAGACGAAGCGCGATCGGCCTTGAGCTGGATAGAAGCCGCGAGGGAACCCGCAGCCGCCGACCGCACCGGCCATCCGGCGAACCCGCATAACGGCGCCCGCCACATCGAGACCGCTTCGTCCGATCTGCTCGGCGTCGATTTATCAGAGTAGGACACACTCGCAGCCGTCCTCGGTACTTCGGGCCGCGATCGCGCGGATTGCCGCTTCAAGCAGCAGGTCCGTCAGGTCCGGTATTTAGTAGATTCCGATCCTGCCACCGACATTCGTACGACTCTATCCTAGAGCCTGAATTGGCGCGATTCGGATCGCGCCGCCGAATGTGTGTCCGCGGCAACGATTGGAAATACGACCATGCATCCTACGCACAACACACTATCCGAAAACATTCGCGCGCAATCCGTCGAGCTTCTTAACAAACACTTGGCGGCGGCGATCGATCTCCACGGTCAGACCAAACAGGCGCATTGGAACGTCCGCGGACCAAATTTCATTGCTCTCCACGAATTGTTCGACAAGGTCTCTACGGAAGTGGAGAGCTACTCCGATCTGCTCGCCGAACGGGCCCGCGGCCTCGGCGGTGCCGCCCAAGGCACGGTCCAAACGGCGGCGCACAATTCTTTTCTCGTACCTTACACCCTCGCGGTCGCCGATGAGCAGCAACATGCCTTTGCCGTATCCGGAGCGCTCGCCGCTTTCGGTCAATCGGTGCGCGACGCAAGCGATTTGGCGGCCGATTTCGGCGACATGTCGACCGCCGATCTGTTCACGGAAATCGCGCGCGGCATCGATCAGCAGCTCTGGTTCGTCGAATCCCACATCGCACCATCGTGAATTGCGCATTCTCCCCCCAACCCAATCAGGACGACCAATATGATGAACCTCAAAACCTTTCTCGTGACGACAACACTCGCGACGGCAGCGCTGATGACCGTCGGTGTGACGGCGCCCGCCTACGCCGCGTCGGCGACCGACCTCAACAAAGACTCCGACCAGGCGCTGCAGACGCTCTATAAACTGCATCCGTTTGCGCAACGGCTGTCGCATAACGCCAAGGCAATTCTGATCTTTCCCAATGTCGTAAAAGCCGGCCTGATCTTCGGCGGCGCTTACGGCGAAGGCGAACTGAAAAGGGGCGCGGCCGTCGACGGCTATTACAATTCCGTCACCGGTTCGTGGGGCCTGCAGGCGGGCGCCCAGTCGTACTCCTACGTCGTATTTCTGATGAGCGACAAGGCCGTCCGTTACGTCCGCAACACCCACGGCTGGGAAATCGGCGTCGGACCGACGGTCGTCGTCGTCGATGAGGGCAAAGCGAAAAACCTTTCCAGTTCGACGCTGAAGGACGACGCCTACGCCTTCATCTTCGGCCAACAGGGTTTGATGGCCGGCATCAGCCTCGAAGGCACAAAGGTCTCCAGGATCAAGAACTGACCAACGCCGCAATCTGTAGGGGAGGCGCCGTTTGTGGTGCCCCCTCCGACTTAATCGAGACCAAGGGATAAACGCGAGTTGCTTGCTTGGGGAAAGTGCTCGCGTCCCTTCGTCCTCGCCAGAGGGGGTATCATATGAAATCGAACGCCGTATTTTTTGGTGCGCTGGTTGCGGTGCTTTGCATCAACGGTGCAAGCGCTGCCGATGAGCCAAAGCCCGAGAAAGGCACGTTTGGCATTCTTGTTGAGAACGATTGGTTCAACAATTCCGATCACAACTACACCAACGGCCTCGAACTCACCTACACGACGGCGCCGCAAGATACGCCCGACTGGCTGATCGCAGCCGCGCATTGGCTGCCGTTCTTCACCGCGACGGGAAAAGGCGATGTGCGGACGCGCTACGCCCTCGGCCAGACCATCTTCACGCCGCTGGACACGAGCCTGGTCAACCCGTCGTTGAACGATCGGCCCTATGCCGGATTCCTGTTCGGCACCTTCGGAATCATCGGCGATAGCGGCACCCATCTGGACCAGCTCCAGTTCACCGTCGGTGTCGTCGGACCGATGTCGATCGCCGGCGACACGCAAAATTGGTTTCATGGCATCATCGGCGACGACAAGGCAAAGGGCTGGCACTATCAGTTGCACAACGAACCCGGGCTCATCATCCAATATGAGCGCAGCATCAAGCTCATTCCGCCGAAATCCATCCTCGGCTTGATCTTCGACTTCGAACCGCATTACGGCGCCGCCGTCGGCAATGTTTATGACTTCGTCAACGCCGGCGCTATGGCTCGCCTGGGCTTCAACTTGCCGGGCGATTACGGCCCGATGCGGATCGATCCCAGTCTGCCGGGCTCGAACTTCTTTGAACCGACCGGAGGGTTCAGTGCCTACGTCTTTGCCGGCGTCGATGGCCGTGCGGTCGGCCGCAATATCTTCCTCGACGGCAACTCTTTTGAAGACAGCCGCAGCGTAAGCAAGCTGAATCTGGTCTACGACTACGATCTCGGTGCTGCGATCACCTTCAATGCGATCCGCCTTTCCTACACCTATGTCATCCGCAGCCGCGAATTCAAGTTGCAGCCGGCGATGAGCAAGTTCGGCGCGGTCGCGCTTTCGTTCCGGTTCTAGAGCATTTTCTGCCGCTGGCGTGGGTATTTTCCGAGGCTGTGCCGCAAAAGTTGCGACGCATATCAATAAGAGCAGTGGTATGGTTGCGTCCCGACCTGCCTAAGGAGATTGCCAATGAAACGACTGTTCGCCTGCGCTGCAGCGCTCGGCTTGTTTGTGTGTGTTCCAGCCGCTGCACAGAACAATGATCATCATGGCGACCGGAACAATGCGGCGGCGCCGCATGTCGAGCGCAGCGCTCCGCCGGCCGGTGCCAACCGGGGCGGCCAAGGGCACGCGCCGGCCGCGGCCAGCCGTCCAAATGCCGGTGCCATGCATCAGAACGCAAACAACGGCAACGCTGCCGGGCACGGGGCTCATACGGCCACACCGGCGGCAGCCAACAACGCGACAAACAGGCTCCTACCCAATTCGGGCGACGTCCGCCGTAATCCGCAGGGCCGCCCCGCGGCGGGTCGAGCGCAGAACAATCCCGGAGCCGTAAATCGCCAACCGACGATCCAATCCCGGCAGGGCAACGCGGCGGGACAGCGCAACTTCACGGCACAGCGCCCCGACATCAATTCGCTCCGTCGTAACATGCAAGCGCCGCAGCGTTTCCGGAGCGGCACCTATCGCGCACCGCAAGGTTACCAGCCGCGCCATTGGGGCTACGGCGAACGGCTTCCAAGCGGATACTACGCCCGCAATTACTGGATCAACGACTTCCTGACGTTCGGCCTGTTCGCGCCACCGACCAATCTCGTCTGGGTGCGCGTCGGCAATGACGCCCTGCTCATCGACAGATACAGCGGCGACATCGTGCAGGTCCGTTACGGCGTCTTTTACTGAGCTTGCTGGCGCCCAGCATCCATCGTCCTGCAAAAGATTGCGGGGAGGCATGAAAGGCCACAATGGTTGAAGGTGCGAGCACCGCTCGCGTCCCCAGTATCGGACCGGAGTACAACGCGTTTCTCTACGCAGCGGTCGGGGCGGACGCCAACGGCACGGTTCTCAGCGTGCTTTCGGCGATGGCGCGCATGAACCTCGATCCTTGGCAGGAATCGAAGGATCTGGGCGAGTTGTCGGCAAAGGCTGCGGCCCGCCGGTTGGCATCATTGATCGCGGCGGTACCCGGCGGGCCGTCGGATCCCGACGAATCCAGCGTAATAGCTGCGCGTTTGGTCAAACTCTTGCCGAGCCAAACGCGCTCCATTCTGCCGCCGCTGCCACCTCACGAGGAGCTGCTCGACCTCAAGACGCTGGCAAAGTCACGGATGGCTTTATACGTGCTCGTCGCACTGATCGCATTGGTGCTCGCAACCACATGGTTTCGCACGCGCCAGCCGCCTGCGGCGGCGCCGGACGCCACCCACGTTTCGCAAACGGTGCAGCCGACGAGCGCTTCGGCAAACAATAGCGGAACCTGAATGGTTTGCGGCGCCGGCCGGTGCCGGCTAGCTTGAGGGACTGCATGCGATACGCGCCAAATCGGCTACAACGAGAATTTGCGCGGCTCGCCGGGCGTGTCGCCGTCGTTACCGGGCACCCGCTCACATTCATGCTGTCGTGCATCGTCGTCGCGACCTGGGTGATCACTTCATTTGTCTTTCAAGTCACCGACACTTGGCAGACCGTGATCGGCACGTCGATGACGATGGGCACCTTCCTGATGGTGTTCCTGATTCAGCATACGCAGAACCGCAACACCGCAGCCGTTCAGGCAAAACTCGACGAACTCATCCGCGCCCTCGAGCCCGCCAACAATAAGTTCATCGAACTTGAACTGCGGACCATCGAGGACGTTCACGAATTGCGCAAGGAAACGGTAGCGGAAGAAAAGGCTTCGAACGATCTCACGACCGGTATCTAGGTGCGAAAGTGCGCCGATGGGTACATTCCGAACCTGCCGAGCTTGTAACAAACGTTGTAGTTGTGGCCGCGACAAGCACATCTCGCATGATCGGCCAGAGGTTACGACGTGAGGTACGTCCTTCTTCTCACTGCAGCGGCGTTGCTGGTGACGGCTTGCGCCGCACCTCGCCCAATCGCACAGGACTCCGACAGTGCGGCGGGGTCAGCCCGTGTTGCCGACGGCGTACCCACCATGCGAGCTGCTGCGGACCTCACGCCGTGGACCGCTTATCGGACGTTCACCTTCGCTGCCGCGACGGTCGACATTTCGCCTTCGGACATGGCGAAAATCAAAGAGATCGTGGCTTACCTGAACAGTAACCCGTCTCTCGATATCGGCATTGACGCCACGCCAACGGCCGATGGGATGAGTGACGCCGATCGCAGCCTCGCCAATCGCCGCGCGGCCGCCGTTCGCCGCGCCCTGATGGACGCCGGAGCGGGCGTAGCGTCATACAAGATATTTCTTGGCGCCTTCGCAGATCCCGATCACCGGCGCGCAGGCCAGATCCAAGTCCTGGTCGGACCGCGGACAGGATCGCTGACAACCGCGCTGTAATTCCCAGCGCCCGAAAACAGCCGTTGCATCACATCAAGCGAAAGAAAGATATCATGACATACGAAAGCAGTAACGCCGGCGATCTCGCCCATAATATGGAGATCGCCAAGGAAATGGCGCAACACGGCATCACGAATATTCCTGCCGATAATTTCTATTACCGGGAATTTCATTACACGAACCTGAAGGACGCCGTCGCCCAGTCGACACGCGACAAGATACGGGTCGGACTGACCCCTGCCGCTTAATTGCCTTCGCGCGTTCGATTTGCAGCGACGACATGGACGTCCATTCCACAGAGACCCGCGTGGCTCACACCATCAGCTTCCGTCGTCCGGAGTTGCGCCACGTGCTGTCCATAATGTCCGTGCCGCCGCAGGCCGATGTGGCAGTGCAAATTCATCGTTTGCAGAGCCTCGGCTATCAGATTGTCGACGTTTCGCCGCAACTCGAAGGCTACCCCTACGCACAGTCCCCTGAACTGAGATTGGTCCGTAAAGCCGCAAACGCATCGCCGGGCGAACCACAACGGTGAGTAGATTCCGACGCTGCCTAAGAGCAGTCCGAGAGACCACACTTCTGCGATGTAATCACCGCCCGGGGTGTCCGTGCGGCGAGACAGTTTCCGCGATTTTCCGCGCCCAAAGAAAAGGAACCGCAACTATGATATCCATCAAGAGCGTCGCGCTTTCGAGCGTCTTCCCCATGAGCTTCGCACTGCTACTGCTGGCGGCGGGACCTGCCGCAGCTTCAGAGCAGGATTCCACGCCCGCCGAGAAAGCGCAGACGAAGCAACTCAATCAATCCGTCTCCGACGTCAACGCTGTTGCCGACGCACAGAGTGCCGAAAAGAATGCCGTGTATAAGGCGCAGCAGGACCGTTACCAGGAACAATTGCGGCTCTATCGCGCGAACCAAAAGAACTACCAGGAACGTGCCGCGAGCTATCTGGCGGCGCGTGACCGCTATATTGCCGGCCATGCGGCCTATCACCGGGCAGCTTGGCCTGCGAATTCCAACGAGCGCCTCATCGTCGACACCAATGACCTCTTGGGCGCCAACGTTCATACCGCCGACGGCCGCACCGTTGGGCATGTGGTCGAACTCGCGCTGTTATCGGGTAAGGTCAGCGCACTGCGCGTCACGCTTGACTACGACAGAGGCGACGTCTGGATCGAATCCCCCGACCTGCGGTTCAATGCCGACAAGAAAGTGGTCGTTACGGACCTGGACCGCCGGGATCTATATGTGATGTCGCACGAGAGCTACTAAGCCAAAAAAACCGCCGGCTGCGCTCTCAATCGCGCGCCGGCACCCGAGTTTGCATTCTTCCGGCGGCTCCTGGCGGTTGCCGGAAGAGTGCTGCTGCGTCAGCCGCGCCTCTGCTCCCCCGGCGCCGGATTTCGTCCAAATACCAACGGAACATGATTTATTGAATTGGACTAACTGTTTAAGTGGAAAGTCCGGCACCGTCCCGAGGCGGAATTGGACCGACAGCATTTGCCTTTCACGGGCGTAAGCACCCGTCATCACCTAGCAATAGCGCCTGCATGCGGCCTTGCCTGCGTTACGGGGCGGCGCCACAGGCATAACCACCTACGTCCACGGCCCGGAACATTCCGTGATGGTTAACAAGCTCGCGGTGCTCATACGACGATTTCCCCGCATGGTTTTCCAGCGGATTTTCAAATACCGTTCGTCCTATATTGTTAAGGTTTGTTGGGCGCCGGCTAAACGTTCCGGCAAACCTGCCAAAAAACGCCTCAGGTCCCAAACGTCGGGAACCTAAAAAATTGAGGCTGGGAGGATGCGCTACGGCATAGGCTCTGAATGGATGCAGAACTGGATAAATGGTTCATGCAAGAGGTTCTTCCGCTAACGCCGACCCTGCGCCGGTTTATGCGTCTTCACTGGCGCGACGAGAGTGACGTCGCCGATCTTGTGCAGGAAACGCTGGTTCGCGTCTATGAATCGGCACGGGAAGAGCGGCCACGTCTACCAAAGCCGTTTCTTTTCATGGTGGCCCGTAACCTTATGGTTGACAAAATACGCCAAAAACGGGTGGTTTCGATCGACCGGATGCTCGATTTCGAGTGGTCCAACATCGTCGACGACACGCCTTCGCCCGAACAGCACACGGCCGCACGCGAGGAGCTGCGCCTGTTGCAGGATGCCCTTGGCGAGTTGCCGCAGCCCTGCAGAGATGTCGTGATGCTGAGAAAAATCGAAGGTATATCGCAGCGCGACGTTGCCCAGCGGCTTGGCCTTACGGAAGATACTGTGGAACACTTGATCGCGAAAGGTATGCGCTTACTTAAGAAGTCTGTGTACGGCTCTCGTCGGCCGATTATTGGCGCCGCGCGCCGTTATTTAGCGTTGGAAACGACCAAATCCCAATGAACTCGTTCAAGGATATAGAAAAGCAGGCGGCGCAATGGCTGGCCCGCGAAGATCGCGGCCTCGATCCTGAGGGTGGTGCGGCGCTTGAGACCTGGCTGAACGGCAACAGCGCCCATCGCGTCGCCTATCTGCAACTGAAGGCCGTGTGGCAGCGGGCGGACCGGCTGGCAGCGCTGCGCTCCCCGGAGACGCGAATCCGGCCGCGGACGTCATGGCAAATGGCCAAACCGGCCTGGCGGATCGCGGCAGCATTCACCCTGTTCATCGCGTTCGGCGGCGGCGCGCTATATTTCTATACGACGTCGGCAGATTCCTATGCGACGGAGGTCGGTCAGATCCAAACGGTGCGGCTCAGCGACGGCTCCCGTATCGAGATGAACACCGACACCCATCTGACGACCAAGCTGACGAACGCGGTCAGGACCGTTAAACTCGACCGTGGCGAAGCCTTTTTCGATGTGGTGCACGATGCGCACCGGCCTTTCGTGGTCCTGGCCGGCAATCGCAGGATTACGGATATCGGCACCAAATTTACCGTTCGCCGGGAAGGCGACAACGTCGACGTCACCGTCATGGAAGGGCGCGTCCGCGTCGAGGCGTTGGGCAGTTCGAACGTGGTCGCCGTGATCGGCAACGCCAACGATATGCTGGTCTCCAAGCGCGACGGCACCCTCGTCGCCAAGACGCGCGCCGAGGAAGTCCAGAATGCCACGAGCTGGCGCCGCGGGTTGCTGGTCTTCAACCAGGCGACGCTGGCGGATGCGGCGCAAGAGTTCAACCGCTATAACCACAAGAAGCTGGTCGTCGTCGGTATGGCGCGCAACATCCCGATCGGCGGCGCTTTCCGGGCCAACAATCTCGATGCGTTCGCAGCCCTGATCAAAACCGGGTTTCGCCTGAAACTCGAGGAAAAGGACGAGACCATCATCGTCTCGAAATAGCAGACCGCTGCGACCGGCGGCCGACCATCAACCGACGTCAGCCGGATTCCAGTAAGGCTCGGTAACCGGAATGAAGGTGACCGGGATGTCGGTGATGAAGGTCTTGAGCCAGTCGGCGCAATATTGCATGCCGCCCTCGACCGATTTCACGTCGCCGAGGAGGACTAGGCCCTTTTTGTCGCCGATGGCGACCATGTCCTGAGCGTATTCCACCGCTTCCCACTCGTGGGTATAGCCGCAGATCACGACATCCGCCGGGCCGTTCAAGAGATGGATCATCGCCATCTGCTCGGCATTGCCCCAGATCGCGGCAACTGTACCAACCGGCAAGCGCAGATCGCCCACCATACGCATGGTGCGGTCGCCGAGTTTGGTATGAAGCTCCTTCGCCAAACCGAGCAGCGTTGTTGGCGGCAGCCGAAACGTCGCCGGCTGGGACATATCGGCGATATGGCCCTCCCAGCCGAGCGCCTTCGCCATTCCGACGGCGACGCCGTCCGGCGCCCGATCGCGCCAATGATCGTGGAAATTGAACACCACCATATTGTGCGCCCGCAAGAAGTCGCGCTTGGCCGTGAACAGCCCATCGCCTTCCATCCGGTCCAGCGAGTCATCATCCAACCACCAGACGGGCTCATAAGTGATGACGAGATTGCAATTGGCCGCGGCCGCGGCTTTGAGGCAGTCGAAGGTCGCCATGGCGGTGACGGCGATACCGGTGACAGCGGTGGTCGGATCGCCGGCGGTGATGCGGTCCACGGTTTTCGGCCGTCCAGGCGCGCCGGACTGGGAGATAATCTTGTCGACGATCTGCAGCGCGGTCAGCGGACCGGTGTGCTGGACGCGAAACATGCTGTTTGCCGGAGCAGCGCCGGCCGGCGCGACGGTTGTGTTGGCCATGATCACGCCTCAGATCTTGGTGTTGATTTCGAAAACGGGATGATGAAGGTTCCAATAGGGCTCGACGATCCGCACGAATTTTACCGGCACCTCGGTGACAAAGCCCTTCAGCCATTCGGCGCAATAGGTCATTCCCCATTGCTCCGAAAGCACATGACCGAGCAGGATCAGACCTTTCTTCTTTCCCGATGAAACGAGATCTTGGGCGTATTCCACCAGGTCCCAATCCTGCGCCTCGCCGATCACCAGGACGTCGGCATCGGAATTCATGAATTGCGCCCCGGGGAACTGGCTGCAGTTGCCCCAACTTTCGTAAACGATGCGCACGGGCATCTGCGGGTCACCGACCACGCGCAGGGTGCGGTCGTTCATCTTCTTTTGGAAATCGCGCGCCAGGGCAAGCAGCGTCGTCGGCGGCAGCGTGAACAGGCGCGGGTTTTCCGCGTGCATATATTTGATCCAGCCCATGAGCTGCATGGTGCCGTAATTGATGCCATCGATCGGCTTCAGCGCATGCCAGTGATCGTGCAGGTGATAGCTGACCATGTTGTGCTTCTCGAGGAAGGCGCGCTTGACCCGGTAGAGCGGATCGTCCTGAATATAGGTCAGGGTATCGGGATGAGACCAATAGGTCGGCTCATGGGTAATCACCATGTTGCAGCCCTGCGCCAGCGCCGCCTTGAGGGCGTCGAAGGTCGCCATCATCGTCGTCGCCACGCCGGTGACGACGGTCTCGGGTGTTCCGGCCTTATAACCGTCGACGCCGCCTTCCCGCCACGGCCCGCCGACGTGCTGTTTCATGCGATCGATCACCTCGCCCGCGGTCAAGCCGGCGGCTGACGACGGCCGAACGGTTGAAGCAAACGCCGCTCCGGCAGCACCGGCCGCGAGCATCGTGCGTCGCGTGACTATCGTATCCATCGGACAGTTCCTCGCTTATCGCACAAAGCAATAAAGTGCGTGAGCGGAGCCAAGTGGGGGGGAGGAGCAGCTCCGCTCACGCCGGCTATGCCATCAGTTTGCACGCACGCTCAGATACCGGTGGGCAAACGTGAGGAATGTTTGCCAATTCGGATCCTGCGTGTGTCCGTACTGATGCTGCCGGAAGCTGATGTCGCCATTGAGAAGAGCCGTTCCCATAGGCGGGAATTTGTCCGTTCCGAGGTCCTTCTTGCCGAGCAAGCGATAAACCGGCCCGGCATCGGCGGCCGCCATGAACATACCTTTCGCATCGACCCAGGCGTCGCCAGCGGCAGCGGCACCACCGCTGATGAAGACGGGCCGCGGCGCGCAAAGCGCAATCAGCGCGTCCTGGTCGAGCGGCATCGTTGCCGGCGAATTGGGATCGGCGGCGTATTTGAGAAAATTTCCGGCCATCCAATGGAACTGATGCGGTGCCGCGATGTCTTCGAGGGTTTCGCCGACATTGCGGTGATACAGCTTGGCGCCCGCGCCGCCCGACGAACTGACATAGGCGATCGCAAAACGCTGGTCGAACGCCATGGTCACGATCGCAGCCTTGCCGTAGCGCGAATGGCCGGCAATGCCGACCTCGTCACCCGCGACATGCGGATCGGTCTTCAGGTAATCGAGCGCGCGGCCCGCACCCCAACCCCAGGCGCGCTGAACGCCCCAGTCGGTCATGCTGCGCGGCTTGCCCTTATTGACCAGACCGATGATGCCTTTGGTGAACCCGGCTGCGTTGTCGGCCTGTACGCTGGTCGGATCGAAAACGACATAGCCCCAGCCGAGCGCCAGAATCTGTTCCTTCCAGCTCGGTCCCGGAGGCGCATAGGGCATCTTGAAGCCCTTGGGGAAGACCGGCGGGTTGAGCCAGCCGTATTCGACGATGACCGGCACCTTGCCTTTGACGTTGGCCGGCAAGGTTTCTTCCATCTGGATGTCGACCTTGATGTCGGGATAAGCGGAATTGTCGACGTGACCGACGACATGCTTGGTCACGGCCTGGAACTTGCCGACGGTTTCATTCTTGGTGCTGGTGACTTCCCACTTGACGCCGGGAACGTGCGCCGGGATGCGGCCGTAATAGTTTTGTTCAAAGATCGATACGATCTCGCCGCGGCGCTTGCCGGTCCAGTCGGCGGCGGTCGCAACCGGCTTGCCGTCGGCGAACTTCAGCACATTGGACTTGTACGGCCACGGATTGGCCAGCGCTTCGTCGTAATTCGCAGCATTGGGGGCGTCAGGGTCCATGCCATTGTGGCCGCCACGGATCGCTTTGATGTGCAGAACCGCCAACTCACGCGCATGTTCGGCTTCGTTGGCGGCCTGAATCTGTTTCGCTTCGGCCGTCATCGGCCGCGGCGCAAAGTTCAGCTTCGGCGCATCGGAGTTCTTGAAGTGATCGGACGCCCCGAAGGCCGCCGTGCCGAACATCATTAGCGCAATGGCAGGAACCGACACCAATGCGCGACGGAACACGCGCCCGCCAAGGCGCGGTCTCTTCGTCGAATTCATTTGAAGTCTCCCTGGAGAGATGCTGTTTGCATCATTTTTTCGGCTTTTTTTAGGGCGCTTTTGCAGCGCTGCCGCTACAGCAGCAGTAAAGCCGAGCCTTGGCTACTAGTATATTTTTCCCGCGGATTCGATCTCTTCATTCGTCCTATCTGCCAAGGTGGTTTGTCGGCTGCGCCAGCCCACATCGTACGATCCCGCTGTTACACTCAGATTTGCGGCGGAAACGCCAACCGCGTTCGTCTTGCGTCGGATAGGAGATCGGACCAATGGGCACCGTTCTTGAACGCGGCGACAATTGTGACATCGCGGTTGCATTATCCGGTAAAACCTTCGGCCGTTCGCCGGCTGCGATGATTACAAAACCAGCAAAAAGCCGATCGCACGCGCCAAAGGCGAACACGCATGGCGGCAGCGACCAAAATCTCCAGGAGGGAAAAACCAACCATGAAGCGCACGACCTATCTGTTGCTTACGACGGCCTTGTCGGCGGCATTGCTCGGCGGCCCCGCCGTCGCAGCAGACACGCCGCCACCCCCAGCGCAAAATGCCGACCGAGCGGCAGCGGCAGCAGCGTCCCAAGCTGATCATGCCCGGACCATGGCGATGCTGCACATTGCCAAACTCAGGCCGGCACTCGGCGCCAATCCGGAAAAGCCCGACAACGTGGTGAATTTCGACGAGGCCAAGGCCGGCCCGCTCTCGAAGCTTCCGGACCCGCTGACCTTCGACAACGGCGCGAAAGTCACCACACCGGCGATGTAGGCAAAGCGCCGGGTCGAAATCTTGGCGGCCTACGTCCGCGAAGTCTTGGGGCGCACACCGCAGCATCTGCCTTCGGTGCACTGGAAAGTGCTTTCCACAACGACCGGCGAAAGCGGCGGCGTGCCTTTTATTCGAAAGGAACTGACCGGTCACGTCGACAATTCCGCCTATCCCGGCATCAGCGTCGAAATCGAGCTGACCTTGATCGTGCCCGCCCACGCCAAGCACAAGGTGCCGGTCATCCTGGCCTATTCGATGAGCCGCTCCGATGCCGCGATGCGCGCGCAGATGGCCAGCGTCATGAGTCCGGACAACGCCGCCGAGCCGATCGGAGGACGTATGCCCAAGGGGTTCAACTGGCAGCAAGACGCCCTCAACAAAGGCTGGGGTTATGCCCTCTATGCGCCTTCGAGCGTGCAACCTGACAACGGCGCCGGTCTCACGAAGGGCATCATCGGGCTGATCAACAAGGGCCAGCCGCGCAGCAAACCGGACGAATGGGGGGCGCTGAAGGCCTGGGCTTGGGGCGCCAGTCGCGCCGTCGACTATCTGGAAAAAGACCCGGTGATCGACGGCAAGCACATCGCGATCTCGGGCGCCTCACGCTACGGCAAGGGCGCACTGGTCGCCATGGCCTACGAAAGCCGTATCGCCGTCGGCTACATCGCCTCGTCGGGCGAAGGCGGTGCCAAGCTCTACCGGCACAATTTCGGCGAGATGATCGAGAACGTCGCCAGCTATGAGGAATACCACTGGATGGCGCCGAACTTCCTGAAGTATGCGGGGCCGCTGACCGCGAACGATCTGCCGGTCGACGCCAATGAACTCATCGCGCTGTGCGCGCCACGCCCCATCTTCATCGGTGCGGGCCGGACGCGCAACGAAGGCCAATGGACGCCGATCGGCTCCGACGGCTGGGCTGATGCCAAGGGCGAGTTCCTCGCTGCGGCGGACGCAGGCCGGGTCTATAAGCTGCTCGGCAAGAAGCCCTTGCCGGTGACTGAGTTCCCACCGATCGAAACCACGTTGATTGACAGCGACATCGGCTTCCGCCAGCACGCGCAAGGTCACATGATGGGGCCGAATTGGCCGACCTTCATGGAGTTCGCCGCGCACTATTTCCCCGTCGAAAAGCAGTAACCGAGCGAAGCGGAACTTGCCGGGCTGCCGCAAGGCGGTCCGGCATTTTTTTGCCCACACCTTTGCGCAAAAAAAATGGGCGCCCGCGAGAGACGGACGCCCAAGGAGAGGAACAGGTTTAGATTAGATCTTGTAACGAATGCCCATCGTGTAATACCGGCCGATGCCGTTCTCGTCCGCGGGGGCGGGATAGGCATAGCCTTGGGCAGCGCTATTGCCCGGCGAGATCCAGATGTGCGGCATCTGGTTGAAGAGGTTCTCGACCGACAGGAATATCTCGGTATTCTCGTCGTCGTCTTTGTCCCGAAGCTTGAACTTATAGCTCAAGTTCAAGTCGGTATAGGTGATCGACGGGACGTTCGGCGTCGAATAGATCAACGTCGGATCGTTGCTCTGCCGTTCGGCGCTGTTCCAGCGTTCCATGACGTTCACAGTGATTGGATCGAGCGCGTAGTTGACGATGAAGGTGAGGCGTTTCGCAGCGCCGCCACCATTCAGCACGCCCGCGGCGCCGGCCGAGTTGGTGATCACCGCATTGGGGATCGACTGCGACAGGATCGAAGGCTGGTAGGAAATCAACAGGCGGGTCGTCAATTGGCCGACGAGACTGCTGCTCATGTCGTTCAGATCGGTCGCATAGTTGGCTTCGAAATCGATGCCATGCGTGGACGTCTTCGAGATGTTCAGAGCTTTCGAGAACACGGCCGTCGGAGCGTTGGCGGCGCTTCTGTCGTTCCACGCACCAGGACGCACCACCAGCGGACAGAACGGCGACGTGCCGCCGGAAGCGAAGCACTGGCTTTCCGCCGACGCGCTGCCGCCGCTGATCGACGAAATGGCGTTCTTGATGATCATCTCATACCAGTCGGCCGAAATGCTGAAGCCGTGCAGCCATGCGGGCCGGTACACGACACCGGCCGTTACCGTCTCCGATACTTCCGGCTTCAGGTCAGGATTGCCCTCGGACGTCTGCACCAGGTTCTGCGTGGTGTTGGTCAGCCAGTCGTTGAAGGACGTGACGTTGCCGGCCGGCGGTGCAAACATGTTGTTGAGCGTGGGGGCCCGGATGTCGCGGGACTGCGCGCCGCGGAACAGCAGCTCGTCAGTGACGTTCCAAACCGCGCCGAGTTTCCAGGTGAGAGCCTGGCCGGAAACGCTATAACGGGCATAACGGAATGCACCGTTGAAGTCGAACTCCTGAACCAGCGGAAGGTCCTTGAGCAGCGGCGCGTCAACTTCGATCGCCGCTTCCGTGATGTCTTCCGACTTTTCCGGCATCGCCGCGACGACGTTGTTGAATTGCTTCTGGAGCGGGTTGCAGATCGCCGGGTTCAAAGTCGAGCAATCGACGTTCTTGGTCGGATCGTATTTGCTGATGTCTTCGAGCGAGATGTTGTGCCATTCGGCGCTCAGAGCCGCCTTCATCGGGCCGGCCCAGCCTTCAAACACCGTACCGCTGAGGTTGGCGCCGATGTCGTCCATCTTGTTGCGCGCCTTCCAAGCGGTGTCGGTCGTCGCATAACGGAACGAGGTGTACGATGTGGCCGTCGGGCCGAAGGCATCCATCGGAACGCACCCCGGATACAGCGAGGCGTTTGGTCCGAGCGAGACCCGGCAAACAGCCGCACCGGGCGTGGCCGAACCGGCCGGAGCGATGACGGCATCACTGGCGGCGTACAGCTTCTGCCAATCCAGGTTGTAGGGCGCGGCCTGATTCAGCATGTTCTTGGTGTGGGTGTAATGGAGATCCCACTTGTAGTCGTTGAACAGCGTGCCTTCGATGCCCCAGGTGAGGTTAAAGCCCGTGGTATACGAGTCGGCGATGCCGCCGACCTGGTTCTGGATCGACCGGGCCATCACGAAGGTGGACTGGTTGGCCGCGGTCAACGCAGCCCGCGCCGCTGACGGCAGATAGGCGTTATCCGCAGAGTAAGTCATGACGTAGTTGTTGGGGAACGTAACGTTGTAGTTCCCTGCGCCCGTCAAGCTGGCCTGCAGATAGGTATGGATATCGCTGGTCAGGTCGTAATCGAAGCGGGTGAAGAACTGCGTGCTCTTCAAACTGGCAACCAGCCACGGATTGGCGTCGACGCCGTTTAACGCCTCGCCGCCGTAGCCGCCGTCGCCGCCGATTTCGTCGTTCGTCGTGCCGGAATAGGCGCCGTGCGCAAACGGACACAAAATGCCGTTTTCACAGAAAAACTGGTTGGCCAGCGCGCTCGGCGTTTTGTTGTCCGGCATCAACGGATTGATGTAGCCGCCCGGGGTGTAGTTGGGCAGACGCGAATTGGACACCAGATGGTACGGATTCGTCACCGAGCCATTTCCTGCCTCGGTATAGACCTCGGAGGCGTGCGGACGCGTCATCATGGTCGGGACGCCGTCCGAATTGTAACGGCTGAGGCTGAACTCGATATGGCCGCGGCCGCCGAACAGGTCGGTACCGCCGACCAGGCCGGCCTTCCACGAGGCGTCGTCGCTGTACTGCGAGATACCGCCCTGGGCGTAAGCCTTGAGGCCGTTGAACTTCGAGTTGATGACGAAGTTGACCACGCCGGTGACGGCGTCGGTGCCGTAGACCGCGGAAGCACCGCCGGTCACCACATCGACACGCTCCATCAGATCCTGCGGCAAGGTATTGATGTCGGTCTCGCCCGTGGGAGCGGTGGCACCGACGCGGTTGCCGTTGAACAGGATCAGCGTGCGGGTCATGCCGAAATTGCGCAGATTGAGGACGTTGGCGGACAGGTTGTGGTTCGCCCCAGCGGTGGTGCGCTGGCTGTACGAACCCAAAAAGACCGGCAACTTGGCCAAAGCGTCAGGAACGTCCGACGGCGTCGTGAGCTGCAGGTCGTCCACAGCCATCATGGTCACCGGCGTCGGCGCATCGTTGCCATTGGTGATAATGCGCGAGCCTGTCACCGTTACCGTTTCGACAGACTGCTCCTGCGCGAATGCCGCTCCGCTAAACAGCATCGATGCCGCCGCGATAAGGCATGTGCCCGCCAACAGCCCTTGGCGGTGGGTCCGCATATGTACGTTTGAGGTCATGCTGATTCTACTCCCCTTCATTTTTGTTTTTCGCGGACCCGATAGGGGCGCGATTTTCTTCCTGGATTGTTCGAACATCCGTTGTGAGCATCTCTCCTGCTCCATTTTCCCGATTGACATCGGAAGACGGGCGGCCGGCATGCTGCCGACGCGTTCGCCTTTACTTCGCCGGCATCCGCTCAGGCTTGCCGGTTGGTTGTGTGGACGATTGGCGCCGTCCATTGCCGCAGAATTTGTGAGGGGCATCCACAGCCGGACAAAAAAAAGCCGTGCGACGGCCGCCAACGGCATCCATGTGCGATCCGAACCACCGTCGCCCGACGAGGGATGTTCCGCGTACCGCACCTAGACCGCGTATGCAGTCAGCCGCTTTCGCCCAAGTCGTTGGTACGTACGCGCAATATCGCATTCCGTTTCGTCATT
>JAATGK010000013.1 GCA_015654715.1 Alphaproteobacteria bacterium | reverse complement strand
GGCGACCACGTCAAACGCCCGCTTTAGCGCACGCGCCAAAGGCGAAATCAGCCCGTTGCGAGACGTCATCATAATCAGGCTGGAATTGAGAAAAGCGTGAACAGCCAAGCCGGCGAAAGGAAGGCGTTCGACCGGAGGCACCAAAATGTAAGGAACCAGATTGAGATTGAGCGCATCAACCACACGATCGATACGGCGCATCTCTGCCGGACTGGGGACGAGAATTACGGTTTCGAGACCGCGAACATGTATCGCGGCACTGAGCTCGGCGGCCAACTGCGCCAAGGGTTTGTTCCCGTCGGAAAGAAGATTGGCACGATAGGCCGGATCATAGCCAACATACCGGTCCGCCACCAAAGCCTCGAACACCGCTCCCGAGCATTCGCCATTGCCGAGAATGATCGCGCTAACGCGCCAGAGCCCGAACGAGTCCAGAACTCGTCGAACCGCCACCCGACCCAGCGGCACGAGAGCGACCGCACAGAGAAAGATCAAAAGCAAGCGTAAACGCGAGAAATCGGTATCAGAAGTATATTCGACGAACCCGCCGACGAGGACGATGACGGCAATTGCCGCGATGGCGCGTTTGGCGTCGTCCCCGAAGCTACGCCGCGACGTATATGTTCCGGAAATCCCAAACCAAGCACACAAAGCGACCGTCAAAACGCCCCAGAGCCACAGTTGGCTGTGAAACGCTACGGCAGGGACGTCATAGGGATTTCCGGAGACATAGCGATCAATAAACCAGGAAGACGCGTCGACAAGGCAGACGGCAGCGGCGAAGGCGACCGCATCGGCTAAAACCAGCGCCATCACTGCCAGCGAATTGGTTCCCCGGCCAAACAAGCCGGCGCGATTGCTACTCTGTGTTTCTAGCGCTAACGGCGCATTGCGCGGCGCGACCGTCGGGTACGCCAAACCTTGCTGAACGACGCGATCACTCATAACAGCCAGAGCCTCCCGTTAGAACGGAACAGCACAACTCAACTTCTTGCCCTGGTCGTTTCCCTTTTGCTTTGTATACACCGCAATCGCATTTTGCCTTGTTATCGATTGCGTTCGTTTTTTCGCTGCGTTCTTGCCGTACTGTAAGACACCGATTTCATTCTAAACGCGTCAGGTACGTAGAGGTTGCAGCCTATTTTAGGGGCATCGCGCATACAAACACGGCAGAAGTTTTCCACTACCGATCTGAGAGCCGATGCCAACTCTCAGGCGAAAACACCATACATGGAACCCGTGGTTCCGTCTGGGGACAAAAGAGTGACAAGCCGCGGTCGAAATCACCGACAGCTTCGATCACCGCCGACCGGAGCTCGCAACAACGATCCGCTGCTTCGAGCTCCGCATTTGACGGACGGCCAGCCACTCAGCGCGGCGTGCGAACGGCCTCTTTGGTCTGGGCTTCGGCCCTGACGACCAAGTCGTGGACGCGCCGGTATTGCTGCCTCTGGCTTTCGTCTGGTGGCGTTTTGTCGGCGGCCTGCTTGCGCGTGACCTGATCGAATTTCGCGTCAAACCCGGCACGCACCGTCACAACGGCTTGATTGGCGCGCGCCAGGACCTGCGCGAACTGATCCATCTCGCGCTGCGCCGTTTCGGGATGATAGCGCAGCCTGTCGCCCGTCTGCATGGCGAACACCAGAGGTTCGGGCGGCGGCGAAAAGACCGCCGTGGTCACCGGATTCCTGGTCTGTTGGATGGCATCATACGCACTGCGCAGCCGCGTCATGGCCCCGATAAAGCCGTCAAGCTCGCCGCGGCGGGCGACGAGGCCAGCAGTGCGGCGGATTTCGACCACGACCTTCGCCGACACGCTGGTCGCGGGCATACGGATCACGGTCGTCAAGCTGTTGCCATCATAGGACCAGCCCGTCCCACCAGCGGCCTGCGTCAGCGCGACGCCATTGACGATAACCGCCGTCGGCGGCCAGTCGTCCGGCAGCCGCAGTTCATAACTGCGGGTCTTCGCCATGCCGCGGTAGCTGCCCTGCACCGGATTGATCTCGAGCCGCAACGTGTCGGCGGTCTGTGTCGCCTTCATCGGCGTGCGGGCGAACGCGCCACGCTGGTAAGATTCGGCTTCGCCGGAATCCTCATAAAGCGAATAGGTCGACGTTGTGCCGGCGTTCAACGGCCACACATTCACGATGAGCGGACTGCCGCCCTTCTCTGTCGCGCGCTGCATCGGCTGCATCGGCACGATGGCGCCTGCCTTCACGAACACTGGGATCTGATCGATCGAGAACTGCCGCTCGACGCGCGCCGGCCCGACAAAGTGCCGGCCTGAGGCCCACTCGATCCACTCGCCGGCCGGCAGCCAGATGGCCTCCTTGGCAAGCCCGGTGGCTTTGTCGCCGGGTGCGGTGATCGGAGCCACCAGCATCTGGTCGCCGAACATGTATTCGTTCTTGCTGTCGTAGGCGGCCTGCTCCTCAGGCCAGTCGTAATAAAGCGGCCTGAGGAACGCGACGCCCGTGTCATAGGTGCGGCGCGCTTCGGTGTAGAGATACGGCTCCAACGCATGGCGAAGCTGGAAGGTCTGGCGCAGGATCGATGAATACGGCTCGGGATAGGCCCACGCCCGCCGTTCCGCATCGGCGTTCTGGGTGGTGTGGGTGCGCAGGATTGGACTGAAGGCACCAAACTGAACCCAGCGCGTATAAAGCTCGGGCTCGACCGCGCCGGGAATGTGTCCGCCGATGTCATGGCTCCAATAGGCGTACCCAACGTTGGCGGCAGTGGCCGTGAACCAAGGCTGGAACGCGAGCGAATCCCACACCGAAATGGTGTCGCCGGTGAAACCGATCTGATAGCGGTGGTTGCCCAGCCCGCCCCAGCGATGAACGATCAGCGGGCGTTTGCCTTCGCGCTCCTGGTCGGTGAAGTGCACGTAATTGAGCCACCAAGTGGGCTTCACATTCGGCAGCGCCGGTTGGGGCGTCTGCAGCCAGTCCACCCACCACCAGTCCAGCCACCAGAAATCGACGCCCTGCTTTTCCAGAGGATGATGCAGGAGATTCATGTAATTGGTGGCAAAGGTCTGGTCGGTGAGATTGAGCGGAACGTATTTATGGCTCGCGGGATCGATCCCCATCGCCTTGGCCATGGCGGGATAGGCGTCTTCCCACGGATGCACGCCAGACGCCGGATGCAGGTTCAGCACGAACTTGATGCCGTCGTCATGAATCTTGGCGAGGAATTTGTCGGGATCTGGAAACAGAACCTTATTCCAGGTGTAGCCGGTCCACCCCAGTTTCTCGCCGGACTGGTCCTTTTCGCCTTGAGCAAGAAGCTGCGTTCCGTTGATGTGCCAGCCGGTATCGACGACCAGAACATCGAGCGGGATGGCGTTGTCGCGAAAGCCCTTCACCAACTCGTCAAGTTCCTGGTCGGTGTAATCCCAATATCGCGACCACCAGATGCCGAAGGCGTAACGCGGCGGCAACGGAATGCGGCCGGCGACCTGCACATAATCGCCCAAGGCCTTGCGATAGTTATGGCCATAACCGAGGAAGTACCAATCCTGGCGATCGCCGGCCGGCCGCTCCATCGCCCAGGGCCAGGGACTCTTTTCGCCCTGCAGGAAGCGGAAATCAGCGGAGTCGAACAACGGCCGTGTCGAATCGTCGACCATCGCCCATCCCGAGCGCGACACCAGACCCGGTTCGATAGGCTCCAGGATTTGCGACCCGCGCGCCTTGTCGAGCGAGCGTGTGGTGCCCTTCAGATTGTCCGGATCGGCTTGCCCAGGATGCCAGACGACAGGCTCGCCGCCGGCCGTGAGTTCAATGGCAAGATTGGCGGGCGCGAATTTGCCGTCCGCGGCCGGGGTATAGGTGAGTTTCAGGGCGGATGTTTTGATCGTCAGCTTGCCGCCTTGCACGCTCTTTTCATACTGCGGCACGGGCAAACGGCGATTGATGAAGACGAACGAGGCATGGTCCTCGAATTTGCCGTCGGCGGACCATTCCATCCGGATCATTTCGGGCGTGAGAACGGTGAACCGGGCTTTGCCGAGGACGACTTCCGCTTTCGGATCGGCAACAGGATTGGTGACCGACGGACCGGACGCGACTTTCGGAGTCGCCGCCAATCCGGGCGCGCCGGTGATCGCCAAAAGAACGCTCACGATCAGCACGGAATTTCGGACGCCAGTTTTCGTCATTTTCCACCTGCCCTTCAGCCGCATCGCGTCGCCCGCCGCACTTAACGGCAGCACGTCATCATTCGAACGGAAAAGGCGATTCTGGATCGGGTATTGCAGCATATCGATATCTCGGAGCGTGGACGGAGTTGGACGATACTGGTCGAGATGGAACGAACTCACACGGTCTTCTCGGGTAGCACCCAATAGGGATTTCCCGACGCCAGGTGCTCCACCGATAGTCCCGGCACCAAGGGACGAAGCCAGCCCGGAAGGGCTTCCATGCCCCATTCTTCAAGCCGGTTGTGGGTGAAGATAATCAGCCCCTTCGGCTGCGGTGCGCCCAGACTGATGGCATCGCGCACGTAGTGGAACATGTCGAACTCTTCGGTCTCGCCGACCATGACGACATCGGCATCGCGGAGCCGGTCGAGATCTTCCTTGAGCTGATGACCGGCGTTGCCGATACGCTTCACCATCAAATTAGGGTCGCCGATGACGCGCACATCACGCGTGCCGAGACGCTCGCGCACATGTCGCGCCACATCCTTGAGGCGGGCCGGCGGTATCTCGTAGCCGCATCGACACCCGCCACCCTCCATCCGGACCAAATATTTTTCCCAGCCGAGCTTTTTGGTCAGCTCACCCAAAATGGGATCGATGTTCGGATCGGGGCGCCCGATCATCCAACCGCGGTGCCAATGATCGTGGAATCGCCAGACGACCAGGCCATTCTCCTCGCAAAACCGCCGCTTCGCGACGAAGACCGGATCGCTTTCGAG
>JAATGK010000462.1 GCA_015654715.1 Alphaproteobacteria bacterium | reverse complement strand
CGGCGGCGAACCCAAAGGCGATACAAGGTGCGCCCCACCGCATCGACCATGAGCCAAGCGCGATGGGCGAGGAACGCGGTCTGGAAAAACACCTGCAAGGCGCCAAGCTTGGCATCGCGGCCGAGCGCACGAAGGTGATGGCGCAAAGGCGTGCCGGCGCGCCGCGGAATAAGGCCGACCACGACCGGCAACAACGGCGGTACCGCGAGGGTTGCTATTACAAAGGCGGTCCAGATCGCCGCGCCCGCCACGGGCAACAGCCAACCGAACAGAAGCGCCAGCAACGCCGAGGGCGCCGACAGCGACCGGCGCAGATTGTCGAACAACTTCCAGCGCCCAAGTGCGGAAAGCGGCCGCGGCCGGCTCCAGTCGTGGACTCGGCGTCCGCTGCCGAAGATCCACGGCAGCATTTGCCAATCGCCTCTGGCCCAGCGATGCTGACGCGCCGTTTCGACATCATAGCGGTCGGGAAATTCCTCGACGACTTCGATATCCGTGGCCAAACCCGCGCGGGCGCAAATGCCTTCCAAAAGATCATGGCTCAGCACCGTATTGGGCGGAATCCGGTCCTTGAGGGCGCGTTCGAAGACGTCGACGTCATAGATCCCTTTGCCGACGTAAGAGCCTTCATCGAAAAGGTCCTGGTAGACGTCGGAAACCGCAAAGGCATAAGGGTCGATGCCGTTCGGCCCCGAAAACACTTGTTGAAACAGCGATCCTCTGCCGCCTTCCGGCAACGACGGCGTCACCCGCGGCTGCAAGATGGCATGGCCGGCAACAACCACGCCCCGCGCCGGATCAAAGCGCGGCTGATTGAGCGGGTGCGCCATTTTTCCGATCAGCCGCTTCGCCGCGCCCATCGGCATACGCGTGTCGGCGTCCAACGTGATGACATAGCGAATGTCCTTCGGCGAAAGCGGCGGCGCGCCTTCCACGGCGACAAACGTCGTATCGCCAGCGCCGCGAAGCAGACGGTTCAGCTCATGCAATTTGCCGCGCTTGCGCTCCCAGCCCATCCATTTGCCTTCGCTTTCGTTCCACAAACGGCGGCGATGCAACAGGTAAAATCGCGGTCCCTGCGCCGTGGTCCCGTAGCGCGCGTTTAGTTGCGCGATGCCGGCCGTCGCTGCACGCAAGAGCTCGTTATCGCCGGCGGCCTGTTCGGTTGCCGCATCGCGCCAATCGGACAACAGCGCGAAGGCCAGATTGTTATCGGGATTGGACAGGTAATGCACTTCCAGGCGTTCAATCTCCGCGCGGGTTTCGTCAAGGCTGGTCAGCAGCGTCGGGACCACCACGAGGGTGCGAAAATCGTCGGGGATGCCGTCCCGCAGCGCTAGTCCCGGCAAACGCGTGGCGCCGACAAGTTCGGTGGCGAGACGATTGACAACGGCAACTGCAATGTCCGACGCCGGAATACAGCCGACGACCGCCAAGGCGATCAGTTGCCACGCCGCAAAGCCGGATGGCCCGATCGCGCTCAGCACGACAAAAAGCTGAAGCGCGGTGAGCAGCGCCACCACGGCGATATAGCTGCCGATGCCGACGTCGGACACGAGCCGCGAGAACCGCGTGCGCAAATTTATCCGCGCACCAAGCTTTTTCTCGAAGGAACGCTGACCCTCGCCGAAGAGAAAATATCCCGGATCGCGGTATCGCGCCTCGCCGGTTGCGGGCGCCCCCGCCAGGACATCCGCCAACCTGCCGGCGACCTCCATTTCGCTGTGCCCCGAGTGCCGCGACAGTTGCTCGATCCGGCGGCGGTAGAGATCACGCGTGGCAAAATCCATCGCCGCAAAATCACTGCAGCCCCGTAGCAGAGCATCGACCGGACTGACATTTTCGAAGAACTCGGCCCAATCAACCGTCGAGACCAGACGCATGCTGGTGATGACGTTGCGGACGCTCACATTCATGGCGCCATGACGTTGGAATTCGTCTTGCGCGACCTGATTGGCGGTTTTTCCTTCCGCAGCGAGCCGCTCTGTGAGCCAGCGCAAAGCCTCGGTCGTATTCGGATCGCGCTCGCGCAAGCGCTGCGATAGCTGCAAGGCAAAGGCATCGGACCACGGGGCATGATCGAGCAGAATCTGCGTGACATGGCGCGGCTCCGGTTTCGCATTCTCGGTTCCGACGACGCTGTCGGCGATGATATTGGCGACGTGCTGCGCAGCGATCTGCGCCGAGATCAATTCGGCCAAGCGCCGGAGATTTTCGACCAACGTAATGCGCAAGGTGATCGACGTCGCCCAAAGCTCGCCGATGGTGAGCGGCTCTACTTGCTGATACGCCTGCAGAAAGCGCGTCAGTTTCGGCATATCGATGACGCTATCGGTGTGGGCCGTAATCGCCCAAGCGACGCCGAATATGCGCGGGAACCCTTGCAACGGCCCGGCCGCGAGTTTGGGCAGTTTGCGATAATAGCCGGCGGGCAGATCTTGTTTGATCTCACGGATCTGCTCGTCGATGACATGAAAATTGTTGAGCAGCCATTCCGCCGCCGGCATGATCGGTTGGCGTTCGTCGACCGCTTTGATGATGGCGCGATAGGTTTGTTTCAGAACGTTTGTGTTGTCGAGCAAGCGCGGCATGATCGCCAGCCCGGCATCGCGCTTGGCGGTAATCGGTTGCGCCGCTGCCAGACTTTTGGCGTGCTGCTCCAGACGCTCGGCACCGAAAAGCTCGGCACGTATCGGCGGTTCTGGGCGCACGGACTCGCTGTGCCACTGGGCACGGATCTTTGCCATATTCAAATTTCAGTGCTCGCCGTTTGAGACATCGAGGCGCGAAGCACCCGACATCGAAAATGAGACAACCGCGGGAGGCGATAACAAATTCCTGCAAACACAATGCGCCGTCGGCGCAAAAGTTCCTTGTTGACCGCGCGTCATGACAAACGCGGCGCATCACCTTTCCGAGCAACCGCGCGGTGTGAAAAATTTGCGAAGAGGGCACATCAAAGGATAGACCTATTGCCGTCTTTCACAGCAATAGGTCCATCGGCAAGCGCAGTCCGGGGAGGTAGGTTACTGCGCTCGGTTCAGTTCTTGACGCGCGATATCTTGGTTCCTTCGATGCTGACGCCCGCCATCAGCCCTTGCTGATCGAAGATCACGGCATAGGCGTCGTCCTTGAGAGTGCTGGTCGAAAGATTCTTGGCCACACCCTTGTCGACCAGCACGACCGTCGGGCCGACGCCGATCTCCCAACCCTTGGTGTCGTGAATGTATTGCACCGCCTTGTTGGACATCAGGAACACCGCATAGCCGTAAGATTGAGCACCCGCCTGCAAGCCCCATGAGCCGGTAAACGAGGTGTAATATCCCTCAACCT
>JAATGK010000371.1 GCA_015654715.1 Alphaproteobacteria bacterium | reverse complement strand
ATCGTCGGGCTGATGCGTCCCGCGGCGGGGTCGATCAACGTCTTCGGCGAAGACCTGCTGGCGACGAACGAGAACGACATGCGCGCCTTGCAGCGCCGCTGGGGCGTTCTGTTCCAGGACGGCGCGCTGTTCTCGTCGCAGACGGTGGCGGAAAACATCCAGGTGCCTTTGCGCGAATTCACCGACGTGTCGCAGGCGCTGATGAACGAGATCGCCGCGATCAAGCTCGCGATGGTGGGCCTCGGCGACGACGCTGCGAGCAAATTCCCTTCCGAGCTCAGCGGCGGCATGCGCAAGCGCGCCAGCCTGGCTCGCGCCCTGGTGCTCGATCCCGAGGTCGTTTTCCTCGATGAGCCGACCTCCGGTCTCGACCCCATCGCCGCCGCCGCTTTCGATCAGTTGATCGCATCGTTGCAGAAGAGCCTCGGCCTTACGGTGTTCATGGTGACGCATGATCTCGACACCTTGAACGCGATTTGCGACCGCGCCGCGGTGCTGGTGAACAAAAAGCTGAAGGTCGGCACGATCGACGAGGTTCGGCGTGACCCCGATCCCTGGATTCAGGAATACTTCTCCGGCCCGCGCGGCCGCGCGGCAATGCGGCAATAGGTGATGTGATGGAAACGAAAGCCAATTATGTTGCAGTAGGCGCCTTCGTGCTGACATGCATCCTGGCGCTGGTGATCACGGTGTTATGGCTGGCCGGTGCCCAGTACAGCCACGAATACTCATACTACCGCACCAATTTTCACGGAGCGGTGACCGGCCTCGGCAAAGGCACGGCCGTGCGCTACAACGGCATCGACGTCGGCCGCGTCGATACCCTCGAATTCGATCCCAACGATCCGCAGGTCGTGATCGTCACGCTGCAGATCCAACCCGGCCTCGGCATCCGCACCGACTCGGTGTCGTCGATCGAGCCGCAAGGCCTCACCGGCGGTTCCTATGTCGAAATTTCCGGCGGCACCAAAGATGCGCCGCTGCTCACCGCCGGGCCGGGCCAGGAATATCCGGTGATCAAGACTGCGCCCTCGGCCTTGCAGCAATTGGCCGTCGGGGCGCCGGAACTGCTCGCCAAGCTCAACACCATCGCCGACCGGCTGACCTCGCTGCTTTCGGACGAGAACCAGAAGCACTTGGGGAACACCCTCGCCAATCTCGACAAGACCACTGCCGCGTTGGCGGGACACAGCGACGAGATCGGGACGACGCTGACCAATCTGTCGGAAGCCTCCAAACAACTGCCCGGCACCGTCGCCTCCGCCAACGACAGCATGAAGAAGATCGGCAAACTCGCCGACGATACCGACGGTTTCGTGCGTGGCGACGGCCTGGCGCAGCTTGCCGGCCTGATCGCCGATACGCGGCGCACCGTTACCAGTTTGAACCGCCTCACCCAGCAACTCGACCGGCAGCCGACCAAGCTGATCTTCGGCGACCGGCGCAAGGGGTACACACCGCCATGACTAGAGCGTTTTCAGGAAAAGTGCCCGCGCGCGTTGCGCGCTTGTTAAGCGTAGGCGTGCAAGGCACGCCGGGCGGTTTTCCGTCCGAAAACGCGGTAAAAAAAGGGCTATCGCGTCGTGCCGTGTTCGCGGGCGCTTCGGGGTTGATCCTCGCCGGTTGTTCCGATTTGGTGGGGCCGCTGGCCGCGCCCAAACTCTATGTGCTGACGCCGCCGCCGCTCGCTCCGGTGCCGGGGCCGAAGGTCGACTGGGCGCTGTCGATCGCAATGCCCGAGGCGACCGCGGGTCTGGATGCCGATCGCATCGCGATATTGCGGCCGCCATCGGGGCTCGATTACTACGCCAATGCGGCGTGGGCGGATCGTTTGCCGGTATTGGCGCAAGCGGTGCTGGTGGAGGCGTTTGAAAGCTCGAGCCGCATCGCCGCAGTAATGCCCGAAAGCGACGGGGCGCGGACCGATTACGTCCTCACCATCGATCTGCGTGAATTCGCGGCCCGTTACGATGCCGGCGAGGGCGCGCCGCTCGCCACGGTGCGTCTCGGCGTGCGGGTGGTGAACGCCCGTACCCGGAAAATTTCCGGCACGGCGGTCTTCGGCAAAGACGTGCGCGCTGCGGCCAATTCGGTTGCCGATGCTGTCGCGGCGCTGACGACCGCTTACGGCGCGGTGCTCGCCGAACTCGTGCCGTGGGTGCTCGACCGCTCTGCCCCCACCGACTGAGCGATCGGCAACGTAAAGCGGAACCGGGCGCCGCCGCCGGGATTGTCCCCGGCCGTCATCGTGCCGCCATGGGTTTCGACGATCGATTTGGAAATGGCGAGCCCGATGCCCATGCCATGCGCCTTGGTGGTGACGAAGGGCTTGAACAAGTTCGCCGCCACGCTCGGCGCAATGCCGGGGCCGGTGTCGTCCACCGTCACTTCGACGTTGCCCTCGCGCTTGGCCAACGTCAGAGTCAGTTCGCGCGTCGGCGCGGCCGCCATCGCCTCCACCGCATTGCGCAAGAGGTTCACCAGCACCTGTTGGATCTGCACCCGGTCGGCGATGACCGGCGGCAGCCCCGCTTCGGGCCGGAAGCGGATGTTCACCGCACTCGCTTTGGCGCCGATCAGGCCGAGCGCCATCGCGTCTTCGGCGATCGCCGTGATGTCTTCGACGGCTTGGCTACCGGAGCCCTTTTCGAGAAAATCGCGCATGCGCCGCACGATCTGGCCGGCACGTTCGGCCTGCGCGGCGATCTTGGCGGCCACGTCTTGCACCTTTGCGATCGCGTCGGGGGCGCCCGAACCGGCCAGCCGTTTGGCGGCGTTGGCGTAGTTCAGCATCGCGGTGAGCGGCTGGTTGAGTTCGTGCGCGATGCCGGCCGAGACTTGGCTGAGTTCGCTGACGCGGGCGACATGCACCAACTCTTCGCGCAACGTCAGCAGCCGCGCTTCATAGCCCTCGCGCTCGCGATAAAGCGCCGACAAATCGTGCACGATGCCGACAAACACGCGCTTGCCGTTGAGCTGGCCGGCGCCTACCGACAAATACATCGGAAAGCTGGTGCCGTCCTTGCGCTGGCCGGCAACCTCGCGCCCGATGCCGAGAATGCGGGCCTCGCCGGTCTCGCGATAGTTCTGCAGATAGTGGTCGTGGTTTTCGCGATAAGGCGAGGGCATCAGCATTTTGATGTTCTGCCCGAGCACCTCGTCTTCGCCGTATTGGAACAGCCGCACGCAGGCCGGATTGTAGATCTGCACCAACCCGGCCTCGTCGATCACCATGATGCCGTCGACGGCGGTTTTGATCAGGGCCCCGAAAAGGCTGTCAGGACCGACCTCCTGCTCCGCCCAAGGCGGGCTGTAATTCATATCCATCCAAGAACCACCTGGCGCCATCGCACCAAACCAATTTGCCCCGCCTAGCCGCCGAACGGCCCGGAGAGTATCTGTTTTAATTGGAATAAATATAAGGCGTGATTTCTGCGGATGGAAGCGTCCGGCGCGGCGTTTGTGGGCTTAATTGCCGCCTTTGGCGCGGCGACCGTGATGATTGCAAGGACTATTCGGCGGGCCAGCCGTCATTTACCTGACGCTCACCCGTCTCTCCAGCCCGACGAACGGCGCGCACGAGGCGGGTTAGTTGCGCGGCGTGGTCGAAATCGCGAACGCTGCGGGTCCCGTTCAGAATATCCCGACCAAAGGCCCGGTAGAGTTCGGCAACGTTGATCGGCGAGCCTTCCAGCCCCGAGGTCGCGTGCGGCTCCGGCGGATCGAAGGAAATTGTGCCCTCCAGCTTCAGATCACTCGACTGATACCCATGCGAATGGCCGCCGGTCAGTGTCAGCTCGCCCGCGGTCCCGACGATCTTGAGCGAGAAGGCCAAGTCCGTCGGCCGATTGCCCGCCACTTCGATGCCGAGCGAACAACCGCTGTCGCATCGCGCCTGAATGAAAAGATGATCGGGCGTTTCGCGGCGAACGCTTCCGGGCGGATCGGTCAACTCTACGTCTTCAAACATGATCGTCGTCTGGGCGGCAACCGAGCGAAAACCGCCGAGGAGGGAGATGGCCAAATCCATCGTATGCCCGCCGAGGATCGTCGTGAGATTGGCGCCATTGGCCGGGTCCATAAGATAGGCGTAGTCGGAAGGAATACGCGGGCCATAGCCACCGTTGGGCGAATAGACCGAGGCCGTTAGCGGCCGGCCGATGCGCCCGTCTCGAACCAATTGGGCCGCACGCCTGGCGGCTGGACTCATCCGGCCTTGCAATCCGATGCAGACATGTACGCCGGCGTCACGCGCCATTGCCGCCATCTGGTCGGCTTCGTCAACATTTCGCCCTAGCGGCCATTCGCACATAACGTGCTTGCCTGCCTCAAGTGCCGCAATGACAACCTCCCGATGGGAGGGCACGCGAACACTCACCGAGACGACATCCACCCGGTCGCTGCGGACCAGCGCATGGAAATCGTCGTAGGCTTCCGAGGCGCCAAAGGCCTCCGCCGCCGCGGTTGCCGTGGCCATTTTCCGGGTGGCCACGGCGGCAATCTTAAATTCCGGCAGCGATTGAAGCGCCGGGATGTGGGAATCCTTCGCCCAGCTTCGACCGGCATTGACGCCGACCAAGCCCACGCGGAGTTGCGATGCCATTTGAAGCTCCTTTGCTAATCGGACAATATTTGTCCGATTAGTACATAAACGGACTGAAACTGTCCATATCGTGGAAGGCGTGATAGAATCAGGGCATGGGCACAGACTCTTCCGCAGTCGCTGGCAGCGAGGCACCGAACCGTCTGAGAGCTGACGCCGAGCGTAATCGCGAGCGGGTGTTGCAGGCGGCCAAGGACGCATTCTCTTCCTTGGGCTTCGATGCCAGCTATCACGACATCGCCCGGCTGGCGCAGGTCGGCGTCGGGACGGTGTATCGCCGCTTTCCCGAAAGAACAGCCCTGCTCGAAGCGGTGCTGCTCGACATCCTTGAGGAGCTGACGACCCACGCCGCGCGCGCAGCAACGGCGCAGCAGGATAGTTGGCAGGCGTTCGAGGTGTTCTTCGACAAACTGGCGAGCACGAACAGACGATACGCCGGCTTATCGGAACAGCTCGGCGCCCCGTGTCGTCCGGTGCAGATCGCGCGCGACGGGTTGTTGGACAAGCTCCAGGTGTTGTGCGCGCAGGCTTGGGCGCACGGGCTGCGCGAGGATATAGGTCCGCGCGAGTTGCTCTATCTTGCGGGCTTGTTCGCCAGCCGAGAATGCAATCTGGCCGGCGGGTCCAGCAACGGCCATGGCCTTGCCATTCGTGTCATTCTCGATGGCCTCCGGCTGTAACATGACAACCAGTGGCCGTCACGCGTCGAGCCGAAAGCCCTCTCGGCCGTGGCGGCGACCGTTGGCCCTTGCCCCGTTTCACGGCGGGCGGTCCCGGGGAGGTGCTTTTGTAGCCATACTACGCGCGTAAGGCGTTGCGATAAACGGGGGTGAGGCTGGCGGACAGGGCGGGATTCGAACCCGCGGAACGCTTTTGACGTTCACACACTTTCCAGGCGTGCGCCTTCAGCCACTCGGCCACCTGTCCGCGCCACGGCCGCGCTGGGCGGCCGGGGGGAGCGGTTTATCGTATTTGCTGCTTAAAGCAAACGGCCCGGGGCGCGCCGGCCCCGCAAAAGCAAACGGGCGGCAGAGCCTTAGCCCGCCGCGCCGTTTTACCCACAAGACAGATCTGGAATGTCTGCCGAGATCAGTTGTCGCCGACGCCGATGGTGCGGCGCAGGGTCCTGGCATTGATCAGCACCGCGACGATCGCCGCCGCCAGGCTGATGAAGGTCAGTTCCAGGAATTCCGACGTGCTGAAGACCGAGAAGACGCCGACCTTGGCGGCGCCAAGCACCCACAGCACCAGTTGCAGCACGCCCATGCCGACCATGGTCAGAGCTTCCCAGGTGTTGTCGATGCCGGGGTGGGAGACCTTCATCTGTTCGAGCAGCGAAAGCACTGCCGCGAGGATGAGAAGGATTTCGACCCACGACAGCTTGTACGCGCCGAGCGCGATGAACGCCGCCCGGGGATCCTTGATCGCGGCCCCTAAAAGATAGAGCACGAAGACCAGAAGGAAATAAGGAATGTAGCGCAGCGCACCGCCGCCGGTGGCGCCATGAACGTCGATATGCGCGTCTCTACCGTGTTCCGACATGAAACTCTCCCCACAAACCCTTGCAACGCGTAGTCTTGGCGCGGCGACTGACGATGTCAATTGCCAACCAAGCGGCGGCTTCAATACAGTTTTTTGACGGCGGTCGAGCGCAGCTGGGCCTATTGGCGTCTGCTTCAGGCTTGTTTTTGCGCCTTTTTCTCGCGGTGGATCAGCATCAGATTGCGGGCATAAACCGCCAGCCCGCCGACTTGTCCGACTAAGAACGGCAGGCCCATCTGGCCGAGGCGGACGGAATAAACCAGCGTGATCAATCCGCCGCCGATCGAGATGTACCAGAACGCCACCGGCATCACGCTCTTCTTGGCCCGCTCGCTGTAGAAGAGTTGCACGAAGAAGCGCGAGGCGAACACCACTTGCCCGACCATGCCGACCACCAGCCACAGCATGTCGGTCGTTTCGTATTGCGTGTACGTGGTGGACAGCCAGGCCGCGAGGTGGTGGAGCATCTAGAGTTCCTTTGCTTCGGTCGTCTTCTTCATGCGGCGTTGCAGCCAGCGCACGCCGAAAAGATCGTCGATCCCGACCAGCATGCGATGGAAATTGGTGTACTTCGATTGCCCGTGCAAACGCGGACGATGGTTCACCTCGACGAATTCCACGCGGTAGCCTTCGCGGATCATCATGGTGATGGTGAATCGGTGCAGGTGGTCGAAATAGGGCAGCGCCAGAAACGCCTCGCGCCGGAAGGCTTTGAGGCCGCAGCCCGAGTCGACCGCACCATCATGGAGCAGACCTTGGCGGATGGAATTGGCCAGCTTCGAGGCCAGCCGCCGCGAAAAGGTGTCCTTGCGTTTGGCGCGTACGCCCGAGACCAGACCTAGCGACGCATCGCCGCGGTCGAAGGGGGCGACCAGCTTGGGGATGTCGGCCGGATCGTTCTGGCCGTCGCCGTCGAGGGTGACGATGATCTCGCCCTTCGCCGCCCGCACGCCGGTGCGGATGCCGCGCGACTGGCCGAGATTGGTGGCGTGGCTGATGACGCGAAGCCCGTCGATTTCGGCCTTCAGCTTAAGCAGAGCCGCGGCGGTGCCGTCGGACGAGCCGTCGTTGACGAAGATGATTTCGTAGGTGCCGAGCCCGCCGGTAGCGGCTGCGATCTCGCGCGCCAGGGGGCCGACGTTCTCAGCCTCGTCTTTGACCGGCACTACCACTGAAAGCTTCACGGCCATGGCAAAATTCCGCTCGATACCATCATAGTCTAAGGTCGATTCCGCCAGCTTGGCTTTGGTACCAAGCGGACGCGCGCCTTATACAGGGCCACGCCGTCAGGAAACAGGCCATGAAAAATACGAGTTGTGCCGGAATGACCCATCAAAAGCCCCCGCCGCTGCGATAAGGTGCCGATCCTGCTACGGCGATACAAAAAGCATTCCAGAGGACGGGGACCAGATGACGGTTGAGGCAGGTTCGGAAGGTCTTGCTGGCATCCTCGGCTGGGCGGCGCGCCGTCCCCGGCTGGTGCTGGCGTTGTTCTGCCTCATCCTGTGGGCGCCGGGCGTCTTCAGCTTGCCGCCGCTCGATCGTGACGAGAGCCGCTTTGCCCAGGCCTCCAAGCAGATGCTGGAGACGGGCGATTTGGTCGACATCCGCTTCGGCCATGTTCCGCGCTACAAGAAACCGGTCGGCATTTACTGGCTGCAAGCGGCCACCACCACCGTCGCCGGGTTCGGCGACCGGACGCACATCTGGACGTATCGCCTGCCGTCTTTGCTCGGCGGCATTGCCGCGGTGTGGCTGACCTTCTGGTGCGCCGGCGCCTTCCTCCGCCGCGAGGTGGCGCTGCTCGCGGGGGCTTTGCTCGGCGGCACTTTGCTGATGACGGGCGAAGCCACCATCGCCACCACCGACGCCGTCCTCACCGCCTGCATCTTGGGGGCGCAAGCGGTACTGCTGCGGGTCTGGCTCGGAGCCAAAGGTACCGCCGCGCCGCCGTCGCGGCTGATCGTTTTCGCCGGCTGGGTTGCGCTCGGTCTGGCCATCCTGGTCAAAGGCCCGGTGATCTTCGCCGTCACCGGCCTCACCGTCGTTGGTCTTTGCCTTTGGGAGCGGCAGTGGCGCTGGCTCGCCGCCACCCGGCCGCTGAGCGGCATCGCCGTCGTGCTCGTCATGGTGGCGCCATGGGTCATCGCCATCGGGTTGAAGAGCCATTGGCAGTTCTTCCAGCAGTCGCTGGGAAACGACTTTGCCACCAAGCTCGCGGGCGGCCAGGAGAGCCACGGCTTTCCGCCGGGTTATTTCCTCGCCGCGCTGACGCCGTCGTTCTGGCCGGCGATCCTGTTCCTGCTGCCGGGTCTCGTCGCCGCCGGGCGCAGCCACAAGGACCCCGCGATCCGTTTCCTGCTGGTTTGGGCGGCGACCTTCCTTGTCTTCGAACTGGTTCCGACCAAGCTGCCGCACTATGTGCTGCCGACCTATCCGGCGCTCGCCATCATCGCCGCGCTGTGGGCGGCTTGGCCGCGGCACGCCGAGACGATTTGGGACAAGATCGTCTTCTATATCGCGCCGCTGCAGTTTGCGCTGGCCACGCTGGCGCTGGCGGCCGGTCTCGTCCTGCTGCCGCAAAGGTTCGATCCGGCGCCGGGCACATGGGTCTTTGTCCCGGCGCTGGCATTGGTGGGCCTGATGATCGCGGCGCTGATCTTCTATTTCCGGCGGCGGCTGGTGGCGGCGGCGGTGCTCGCGCTGGCGGCGGCGCTGGTCCTCTATCCGGTTCTCACCGCGGGCATTGGTCCCAATTTGTCGCGGATTTGGGTGAGCCCGCGTCTGGCCGCGGTGGTGCAGTCCTTGGCGCGCCCGGGCGATCCGCCGCCTGCGCTCGCCGGTTACATCGAGCCGAGCATGTTGTTCCTCCTCGGCACCGAGACGCGGCTGACCGACGGTGGTGCCTCTGCTGCCGACGCCAAGGCGGGCGAGGGGGGGCTCGCTGCGATCGAGGATCGCGAGCAGGCCGCGTTCACGGCGCGGCTCAAGGAGAAAGAGGTCGCAGCGGTGGAACTTGGTGCGGTCGACGGCCTCAACTACTCCAACGGCCGCAAGGTCCTGATCCATATCTGGCGCGTCGCACCCGTCACCGAAACGCCCGCCCCGCCGGCCGAGTGATCGGGAAACCCTTTATTCACAGGCTTTTTGGCACGTCCAAAATTTGTCATCCCCGGCGAGCGGCGCGCGCAGCGCGCGCGAGGGAAGGGGACCCAGGTGTTGGAGACCCATCTGACGGTAGGGATTTGGCGCGGCTCATTTGCGCGGGCGAGCCAACGTCGCGACCTGGGTTCCCGTCCCCTTCGCTGCTGCGCAGCTTCGGCCGGGAATGACATTGTGCGGTGCTGCTCGCCCCACATCGTCCCCATCTCTCTTGCACTCATCCGTCTCTTTCACTTGACGGACGCGAGCAACGTACTAATGATCGACGCGTTCGTTGCTTCGGGCGATGAGGAGTCGTTGTGGCTCTTGCACTGGCGGCAGCGGTTCGGAGCGTCATGAGACGACGATGAGTCTCCAAGCACTGCGGGGGCGTGACCTCAAACCTCCGCTACAGCCCGTCCAAGAGCGACCGGCACCCTCCCTCAAGGAAGCGCCTACGCAAGCTAAGCCCGCTCGGGCTATTCCGCGATTCCCCGTCAACTCCCAAACTCGCGCGTTTTACCGCCGCTTCTTCCCCGGCACCTCGACGGCCGAATGGAACGATTGGCGCTGGCAGATGCGTTCCCGCATCCGGGGTCTCGACGAACTCAGTCGTATTTTCCCCCTCTCCGCCGATGAACGCGACGCCGCCGAGCGCCACAAAGGTGCCCTGCCGGTCGGCATCACGCCCTATTACGCTTCGCTGATGGGGCTCGACGATCCCACCGAACCGCTCCGCCGCACCCATATCATGACCGGCGACGAATACGTGCGCAGCCCCGGCGAGGATGACGATCCCTTAAGCGAAGACCACGACACCGTCGTGCCCGGCATCGTCCACCGCTATCCCGACCGGGTTCTGTTCCTCACCACCGGCACCTGCTCGACCTATTGCCGCTATTGCACGCGGGCTCGGGTCGTCGGCAATCCGGGCGGCGAGTACCAGTTCGCCATGAAGCAGTGGGAACAGGCGCTGGCGTATCTGGAGGTCCATACCGAGGTCCGCGACGGGCTGCTCTCTGGTGGCGACCCGTTTACCATCGGCGACGACAAGCTCGATTGGCTGCTGACCCGGCTGCGGGCGATGAAGCATATCGAGTTCCTCCGCATCGGCACCAAAATGCCGATCGTGTTGCCGCAGCGGATCACCAAAGATTTTGCCAAGATGCTGAAGAAGCATCATCCGCTGTTCATCAGCTTGCACGTCACCCATCCGAACGAACTCACCGACGAAGTGCGCGAGTCGACCGGCCGGCTGGCCGATGCCGGCATTCCGCTCGGCTCGCAGACGGTGCTCCTCAAGGGCATCAACGACGATCCCGCGGTGATGGTGCCGCTGATGCAGGGCCTGCTCACCTGCCGGGTCAGGCCTTATTACCTTTATGCTTGCGATCCGATCCGCGGCTCGGCCCATTTCCGTGGCGATATCGAGAAGGGTCTGGAAATCATCAAGGCTCTGCGCGGCCACACCACCGGTTACGCCACGCCGATCTTCGCCATCGATGCACCCGGCGGCGGCGGCAAGATTCAGCTCGCCCCTGACAGCATCGTCGGCCGCAACGGCGACGATTTGCTGCTGCGGAACTTCGAAGGCAAGATCTACAGCTACCCCGATCCCGGCGGCAGGCTGGGCAAAGACAAGAAATAACAACCCATAACCTCCCCTCGGCGGGGAGGTCGGAGAGCCGAAGGCGATCCGGGTGGGGGGCGGTGCTGGGGGCTGAGTTCGGCCCCCTACCCGAAGCACTTCGTGCTTCGACCTCCCCACAAGGGGGAGGTAAGAAATGCGTATCGGCGTCACCTATGATCTGAAATCCGATTATCTCGCCCAGGGCTGGAGCGAAGAGGATGCCGCCGAGTTCGACAGCGATATCACCATCGCCGCCATCTGCGCCGCGCTCGCCGCGATGGGGCTGGAGCCGGTTCGCATCGGCACGGTGAAACGCCTCGCCGAGCGCCTCGTCGCCGGGGAGCGCTGGGACGGCGTCTTCAATTTCTGCGAAGGCATCAAAGGGGTCGGGCGCGAGGCCCAGGTGCCGGCGCTTTTGGAAGCTTACGACATCCCGTACGTCTTCTCCGATACCTTGACGCTGGCGGTCAGCCTCGACAAAACCATGTGCAAGCGGATCGTGCGCGACGCCGGCGTGCCGACGCCAGATTTTGCGGTGATCGAAACTTTGGAAGATGCCGCCGGCATCGATCTGCCCTATCCGCTGTTCCTCAAACCGGTCGCCGAGGGTTCGGGCAAAGGCGTCGACCGTAATTCGCGCGTGGACGATGCCGTCGGGCTCAAAGCCACCGCCGCCGATCTGCTGGCGCGCTTCGCCCAGCCGGTGCTGGTGGAGACCTTCCTGCCCGGGCGCGAGTTCACCGTCGGTATCACCGGCACCGGCGCTGAGGCTGAGGTGCTTGGCGTCACCGAGATCGTGCCGCTGGCGGGGTACGTCGGCGCCGGGTACGGCTACGAGAACAAGCTGGAGCACTGGGAGGACAAGCTCGAGATCGCGCTCGCCCCGCCCGATTTCGCGCACCGCTCGGGCGAGGTCGCGCTGGCCGCGTGGCGGGCGCTGCGCTGTCGCGACGGCGGGCGCATCGACGTCCGCTGCGATGCTTCCGGCAGCCCGCAATTCATCGAGGTCAATCCGCTCGCGGGGCTGCGACCTGAGCATTCCGATCTTTGCCTGATCGCGAGTTTTGTCGGCATCACCTATAACGAACTCATCGCCCGCATCATGGCGTCGTTCTTCCGCCGTCACCCCGGCCTCAAACCATGAAAATTCTCGTGCTTCATTCCGATGTGGCGCCCGACGCGCCGCCGGAAGATCAGGACACGCTGATCGCCGCCCGCGCCATCTCCGAGGCGCTGCAAGCGCGCGGCCACAGCGCCCCGCTCGCCGCTTTTGTGGCGGATCGCGAAGCCTTGCGCCAAACCATCGCGCCGCATCGCCCCGATGTCGTCTTCAATCTGGTCGAAGGCATCGACGGCGCGGGCCGCCTCGCGTATCTGGCGCCGCAGATGCTGGACGAAATCGGCGTGCGCTATACCGGCGCCGGGGCCCGCTCGCTGATCCTGACGGGCGACAAGCCGCGCAGCAAGCGGATGCTGCGCGAAGCCGGTCTGCCGACGCCGTTGTGGGCCGAGCCGCCGGCGTGGCAGGGTTTGGGCGGCGGCCGCTGGATCGTCAAATGCGCCGACGAAGACGCCTCGCTCGGTCTCGACGACGGCGCCGTGGTCACCGCGCCCCATGTGGAAGCCCGCGCCGCGGCATGCGCGGCCCGTTTCGGCGGCCGCTGGTTCGCCGAGGAATATATCGACGGGCGCGAATTCAACATCGCCATCATCGAGCAGGGCGGCGCGCCGCATGTGCTGCCGATGGCCGAGATGATGTTCGTCGGCTGGCCGGCCGAACGCCCGCGCATCGTCGGCTACACCGCCAAATGGGACGACACGTCGTTCGAATCCGTCAAAACGGTGCGCCGCTTCGGCCTCGAATACCGCGAGCCCTCGCTAGCGCGCGAGCTGCGCTTTCAATGCGAAGAGTGCTGGGAGATGTTCGCCTGTCGTGGCACCGCGCGGGTCGATTTCCGCGTCGATAGGGAGAGCCACCCTTCCATTCTTGAGATCAATCCCAATCCCGGCATTGCGCCCGATGCGGGCCTCATCGTCGCCGCGGCGGAGGCGGGGCTTTCCTATGGCGATCTGGTGGAAGGCATTGTTCAGGAAGCGGTACGATGATCGCGCTCGCCCGCGCTTACGCCAGCGTGTTCGGCGCCCCGGTGATCGATCGCATCGATCCGCGCATCTT
>JAATGK010000310.1 GCA_015654715.1 Alphaproteobacteria bacterium | reverse complement strand
GTCGCGGAGATTTCCAGCGAGGCCCGCGAAGCCGCGAGAGCGGCGGCGCGCCGGGAAGGCCTTTCTGTGGGCGAATGGCTGACGCGGCGCATAGTTTCGGAACTCTCGGATATGAGCGAACCTCGCAGCCAATGGTCGATCCGCAGCGAATACCGGCCCCAGCCGGACCAGTCGCGGATTCAGTCGGATGAAATGCTGCAGGACGTCTCCCGCAGCGAAGCCGAGACCGCCGAAGTCTATCGCCGCATCGAAGACCAGCTTCGCGGCGTCGCCCGCCGGCTCGACGCTTCCGAACGCAGCCAGACCGAAAGCAGCCGGGTGATGAGCAAGGCGGCGGTCGAAATGAACATCGCCGCCCGCGAGCAAGCCCAGGCCTTCGACCAACTCGGCGCCCATGTCTCCAATATCGCCGACCGCCTCGACAAGGTCGAAGAGCGCGATCCCAGCGACGGCCTGCGTGATGCCGTCAAGGCGCTGCACCAAGGCCTGTCGCTGCTGGCCGAACAGATCACCGGTACCGCCAACCAATCGGCGACCCAGATTTCCAATTTGGCGGGCAGCCTCGAAACCGTCGCCGGGCGCGTCGGACAGGCTCGCCAGGACGCGATGGCCGCAACTCAGGCCCTCGAAGGGCGCTTCGGCGCCATCGATGAGCGCGTCCGCAGCCTCGAAACGGCGACCCAAGCCCAAGCCGGCGCGATCGAGCGGGCGTTGAACGCCATCGAAGACCAGAAGCACGCTCCTTCGCCGATGGAAGCGATCGCCCGTCTCGAAGGCAGCGTGCAGCGGTTGGAAGAACGCAGCGCCGATACGGGCTTCGACCGCCGTTTCATCGGCATCGAACGCAAGATGGCGGACCTGACGAACCGCATCGAGAACCGCGACGATTCCGAAGCGTCCCTCGACGAAAGCCTGCGCAAGATCGTGACCCGCCTGGAAGGGCTCGAGGCCGCGCAGCGCGAAACTGCCGCCGAATTGCGCAAAGCTGCCGCCGTTGCCAAGCCGGTAGGGCCGCCACCGCCGCCGCCCGAGGCCGCCATGCCGCCTCCGGCCCAGTCGGCCGGATTCAGCTCTCTGTCCGGTTTCGAACCGCCACCGTTCGCAGCCGAAGTGCCACCATTCGCTACCGCGTCCGCTGCGCCGCCGCCGTTTGCGACCGGCGAGGCGCTCGCCAACGCCAACGCCTACGGCCTGCCGCCCGACCCGGGCTTGCCGCCTGGGCTCGGCGCCGATGTGACAAGCGAAGCCTCAACGTCGGTGGAATCCTATCTCGCCGCCGCCCGCCGCTCGGCGCGCGCCGCCGCGGCCCAAGAAACCGAACGAGCCGCGACCCTCGGTGGCCTGCGCTGGGGTTCGAACGCGGCCCCGGCGCCCACCGATGCGGCGCCCCGGAAAAAATCCAGTGCGCTGGTGATCGGCCTTCTGGTGCTGGTCACCATCGTCGTCGCCGTCGCGTTGTTCCTGCGGTGGCAAGCGATGAGTGCCAACGCCGCCCACCCCACCGTTACGGCCACTGCCACAGCCACGCCGGTGGTCGACGCCCTGGCCAAGGCGCCCGCCAAGACCGACACCCCCGGCCTGCATCAAACCGCAGCCGAAGGCCCCGTACCGCCCACCCCGCAAGTGATCCGTCCGGCCGAGCCGACCACCGGCAAGCCCGCACCAGTCCCCACACCAGTCCAAGTCGCCGCGCTGCCGCCGCCGGCCGCACATCCGGCGACCCCGCCAACCGCCCCGCAAACAGGCGCGCCGCAGGCCGCAGCGCCCCGTCCGGCCGCCCCGCTCGACCGCCTGACCCAAGCAGCCAATGCCGGTAATGCCCGCGCGCAACTGATTGTCGGGCTCAAATATCTCGATGGCGATGGCGTTCCCGCCAATGAAACCGAAGCCGTCAAATGGCTGACCAAAGCCGCCGATGCCGGCGAGCCGGTGGCACAATACCGTTTGGGCGGGCTCTATGAGCGCGGCCGCGGCGTCGCCGCCGATCCGGTCAAAGCCGTGCGCTTCTATCTCGCCGCCGCCAACCAGGGCAGCCGCAAGGCGATGCACAATCTCGCGGTGGCCTATGCCGAAGGCACTGGCGTCAAGAAGGACTATGCCGAAGCTTCGCGCTGGTTCCTCAAGGCCGCCAACCTCGGCCTGTCCGACAGCCAGTTCAATCTCGCGGTTCTCTACGAGCGCGGGCTTGGCGTGCCGCAGAATCTGGTCGATGCCTACAAGTGGTATTCCATCGCCGCCGCCCAGGGCGATACCGAGTCCAAGGCGCGCATCACGGCCATCGTCAGCCAGCTCGACGCCGATGCCCGCGCCGCCGCCCAGCACGCCGCCGAGACCTTCCACCCCGGCCAGCTCAATGCCCGGGCCAATGTTGCCCCGACGATCGGCGACGTGACGCGGGGATAGAACCGATCGGCCTCTTGGCGGCCGGGAGGTAAGTGGTTGACCGGCTGGGGCAACCCGCGCACAGTCGCGTAATCCCGCGTCGCTCGACTGCAAGAAACCCATTTGATGGAAATCTACCTGCCCATCGCTCAGATGTCGGTCCAATGGCCGGTCATCCTGGGGCTCGGGTTCGTGGTCGGCTTGCTGTCGGGCGTGTTCGGGGTCGGCGGCGGATTTCTGCTCACCCCGCTCCTCATTTTCTACGGCATTCCGCCCGGCGTCGCGGTCGCCACCACCGCCAACCAGATCGCCGGCGTCACCTTCTCCGGTGTGCTGACGCATTGGAAACGCCGTTCGGTCGATTTCAAGATGGGCGCCGTGATGGTGGCGTCCGGCCTGATCGGATCGGCCACCGGCGTCTGGCTGTTCGCCGTGCTGCGCCGGATGGGACAGGCCGAATTCACCGTCTCGGCCAGCTATGTGCTGCTGCTCGGCTGGGTCGGCGTCATCATGCTCAATGAATCGGTACGGACCTGGCGGGCGCGGCAGAAAGGAATATCAGCCAGCGGCAAACGGTCCGGCCAGCACAATTGGATTCATGGCCTGCCGCTGAAGATGCGCTTCCGCCAGTCGCGGCTCTACATCAGCGTGATCCCGCCGGTGGTGCTGGGCTTCATCGTCGGCATCCTGTCGGCGGTCTTGGGCGTTGGCGGCGCCTTCGTCTCGGTGCCGGCGATGATCTACATTCTGAGAATGCCGACCAATGTCGTGGTCGGAACCTCGATGTTCCAGGTGTTGTTCGTCACCGCCTCGACCACCATGCTGCATGCGGCGGACAATTATACCGTCGATACGCTGCTCGCCCTGATCCTGATCCTCGGCGGCGTGGTCGGCGTGCAATACGGCGTGCGCATCGGCGCCAAGCTGCGCGGCGAACAACTCCGCTTCCTGATGGCGCTGGTCGTGCTGGTGGTGGCGCTGGGGCTGTTCTGGCAGCTCGTGGTGACCCCGGCCGATATCTACTCGCTGACGGGGGCTACGCCATGAGAGCGCTGATCCTCGCCCTGCTGTTGCTGGCGGCGCCGGCCTTCGCCGAAGAGACGCTGTCCTCCGGGCTGTCGCAGGATTATCTGCAAATCACCTCGACCTTCACCGGTTCGGAACTGACCGTGTTCGGCGCGGTGGAAAATCCATCCGCGAGCGGAACGCGCGACATCGTCGTGGTGGTGCGCGGGCCCGATACGCTGATGACCATCCGCCGCAAGGACCATATTGCCGGACTGTGGATCAACAATGCGCGCGCCAAGATCTGGCTACCGTCTTATTACTTCATCACCGCCAGCCGCCCGCTCAGCGCCATCGCCGATGCCGATACGCTCGGGCGCTACGAGCTCGGGCTGAACAATTTGCGCACCGATACGGTCGCCAGCGACGGCGATCCCAAGCCCTATGCCGATGCGCTCAAGCGCAGCCAAAAGCGCGCCGGGCTCTATATCCAGACCGATGCCGGCGTCGACATGCAAAGCGCGACGCTGTTCCGCGTCCATGTGCCAATTCCCGCCGCAGTGCCGCGCGGTTCCTACAATGTGGAAGTCTATCTGTTCCGCGACGGCGACGTGACGGCAGCGCAATCGACCCCATTCTATGTCGACCAGGCCGGCTTCGAGCGCCGCGTTTTCGAGTTCGCTCACACCTCGCCGCTGGCTTACGGCCTGTTCACCGTTTTGATGGCGGTGGCCTTGGGCTGGGCGTCCACATTCTTCTTCCGCGCCAGAACGTAGGCCGGACCAGAAACAGCATAAACCCGCTCCCGCCCCATCGCGAACACAGCGAACTCGCGCGCGAATAAAGACGTGACCGGCTCCTCGCGGACATCGAAGCCGCCGGTGTAGGCGCCGAAGGCGGGCAGCAGCAGCCGCAAGCCGTCGGACACAAAACAACGCCGGCGCAGGCTGAGGCCGCCGCGGCTGATCCGCGTTACCGGATGAATGTGCCCCGCCACTTCACCGGCACAAGGCTCGGCCCACGGGATATGGCGGAAGGTAAGGCCGCCGACCGCGATTTCGCTTTTGATGGTGCCGCCGAGCCAGGCCGGCGGATCGGGATCGTGATTGCCTTCGACCCACACCCACAGCACCGCACGCGTGAGCGCCGTCAGCAGCGAGATCTCTTCCTCGCCGAGACGCGCGCCAGCACCACCGTCGTGAAAGGAATCGCCAAGCGCAATGACGCGGTCCGGGTGATAGAGCGCAACGAGGGCCGTGATGCGGCGGAGCGTGGCGCGGGTGTCGTACGGCGGCAGGAACTGGCCGCTGCGGGCGTAAGACGAGCCTTTTTCGAAATGCAGATCAGCGAAGACCAGCGTTTTCTCGGCCGCCCACCACGCCGCACCGGACGCATCCAGCAGCAGGGTTTCGCCGTTGACGAGAATGTTGGAGTCCCCGTGAGTCATGGCCGCAGTTTCGCATTCTTCATTCGGGGGAGGCAAACGGGTTAGAATGGAACCAGGAGAACCGCCATGAATCGCACCATAGCCTTGCTTGCCCTCGCCGTTTTGTGCCTTCCGGCGGCCGCCGCGCCGAAAGCCAGTTTGCTGGTCGTGACCAAGCAGGCACATGCCCTGGCGATCGTCGACACCGAGACGCTGAAAGTGACGGCGGCGGTTCCGATCGGCGAGGACCCGCATGAAGTGGTGATCCTGCCCGACAACAAAACCGCCTATGTCAGCCATTTCGGCGAAGGCACGCTGAAAACTCTGGCGGCGGTCGATCTGGTGAATGCCAAAGCGCTGCCGGATGTCGACATTTCGCCGCTGCAAGGCGCGCACGGATTTGCGCTCAACGGGAACACGCTGTGGATCACCGCCGACAAATCGAAGGCGCTGTTTGCGCTCGATCTGGGCACCGGCAAGATCACCGGCGTGCTCGGCACCGGTCAGGACCGCACCCATATGGTCTGGGCCAATGCCGACGCTTCCAAGATCATCGCCAGCAATGCGGTTTCCGGCACGCTGAGCATTTTTGACGCGCGCACGGACGGCCCCATGCTGGCGCCCGGCGCACCACCGGCGCCCGCGTCATATACCTCGCCCGGTTACAAGCACACGCTGGTGGCGACGGGACCACTGGCGGAAGGCTTTGCAGTGTCGCCGGATGGGCACGAGGTGTGGGTCGGCGATGCCGACGGCAAAATCCACATCATCGATCTCACCACCAACACCGAACGCGAGAGTTTCGACGCCGGGGTGGTCGGCGCCAACCGCCTCGCTTACACGCCCGATGGCAAATATGTGGTGGTGACCCAGAAGCGGGGCAAAGACCTTGT